>QHBR01000130.1:932-9264 GCA_003244015.1 Hyphomicrobiales bacterium
ATACATGCCTTCTCCGCCTCGGCCGCCGACGGTGGCTTCGCTTCGTGTTTTGCCGGCTTTTCGCGGCCTAACGCATCGACGGATCGCGCGCGGAGATAAACATAAATATCATCGATGTAGCACATGACATTTTTGTTGTCGCCGAACGCTGGCATGACCTTGTTTTGGCCGCCGCCAAGGTCCTTCTTGCCTCCCACGACAATCCCGTAGAATTCCGCATAGTTCAGCGTTTTCAGAGAATCCTTCAGAGCCGGCGCATAACTCGAGCCTTCGCCGCCAGGACCGTGACAGACAAAGCAATCGCCGTAGCGGCGGTTTCCGGAATAGCTATACCAATCGACCGTTCCATCCGGCTTAATGTTGAAAGTCGGATCGCCTTTGGCATCGAGATATTTGCCTTTGTCATCCTGCTTTACGGCTTTCGGATCTCCCGGGGCCTCCGCCATCGCCGCGGTCCCGCAGGCGAAAAGAAAAGCGAGGGAAAAGGCCCGCGCCAGAGCATTGATTTGCACGAGACTATCCTTGTTCGAGAAAAATACGCCCCGCGTAAAATGCCCGGCGCCGATTGAGTGCCGGGCGTCTCGCGTTTGGCTGTGCCATGCCGAAAGCTAGAACGCCGGCGGCAGGGCAAAAACCGTCAACACACCGCCGAGCGCAGTGTAGTTGGAGAGCGCGGCATAGCCGCCGACCGCGCCAAGGCCCTCGGTCGGCTTTGTCAAGCCGGCCGCGAGACCAATGCCCGCCCAGCCGCCGACACCGGAAAGCACCGCGACATATTGCTTGCCATTGTGCTCATAGGTCGTGACGTTGCCGATGATGCCAGAAGGCGTCTTGAAACTGTAGAGCTCGTCGCCGGTCCTTGCGTCCACCGCTTTCAGATAGCCTTCAAGCGTGCCGTAGAAGACCAAATTCCCCGCGGTCGCCAGCGCCCCCGACCAGACGGAGAACAGCTCTTTTTTCTGCCAGACGATCTTCCCGGTTTTTGCGTCCCAGGCGGTGAAATTGCCCATGTTGGACTCGCCCGGCGGCGGGTACATGGACAAGGTCGCCCCGACATATGGCTGCCCGGCCGTATAGCTCACGTGAAACGGCTCGTAATCCATGCAGACGTGATTGGTCGGAATATAGTAGAGTCGGGTTTCGGGAGAATAAGCCGCCGGCTGTTCGTCCTTCGTACCGAGCGCGGCCGGGCAGATTCCCTGCGAATTCACGTCTTCGCCATTTTGCTCGGTCGAATATTTTTTCACGACCAGGGGGCGTCCATAGGTCTTGGAGTTTTTATCAAGATCGACTTTGGTTGCCCAATTGACCGCTGGATCGAATTTCTCCGCGACCAGCGGCTCGCCAGTTTCGCGGTCGATTGTATAGCCGAAGCCGTTGCGATCGAAATGCACCAAAACCTTGCGCATTTCCTGATTGGTTAAGATCATCTCATTGATGCCGTCGTAATCCCATTCATCATGTGGCGTCATCTGGTAGACCCATTTGGCGACGCCGGTATCCGCATCGCGCGCCCAGACGGTCATCGACCAGCGATTGTCGCCCGGCCTCTGCTTGGGATTCCAGGTCGAGGGGTTGCCGGAACCGTAATAAATCAGGTTCAAGTCCGGATCGAAGGCGTACCAGCCCCAGGTCGTTCCGCCGCCGATCTTCCACTGATCGCCTTTCCACGTGTTGGTTCCCGAATCTGGACCGACCGGCTTGCCAAGACTCGTCGTCCTTACCGGATCGATCAAGGTGTCGGAATCGGGTCCCATCGAATAGCCGCGCCAGACTTTCTTGCCGGTCTTAAGGTCATAGGCCGTGAGAGCGCCGCGAACGCCGAATTCGCCACCCGAATTGCCGACGAGAACCTTTTCCTTGATAACCTGCGGCGCCGAAGTGCCGGTCTCGCCCTTGGAAGCATCGCCGTTCTTCACCGACCAAACGACCGCCCCGGTTTCCGCTTTGAGCGCGACCAGCGTCGTGTCGGCTTGATACAGAAAAATCTTACCGTCGCCGTAGGCCACGCCCCGCGTGACGGTATCGCAACACATCACGGGGATGACGTTTGGATCTTGCTTGGGTTCATATTTCCATATGATCTTGCCGTCATGATTCAAGTCGAGCGCGTAGACGATGTTCGGGAACGGCGTGCTAATGTACATCACGCTGCCGATCACCAAGGGCCCCCCCTCGTGACCGCGCAGAATCCCCGTCGAGAAGGTCCATACCGGAACAAGACGTTTGACATTGTCGGAATTGATCAGATCGAGTTTCGAGAAACGGTGATTGGAGTAGTCGCCCGTCGGCATCACCCATTGTTTTGGGTCTTTCGAAAGCTGGATCAATTCATCGTTGGCGAAGGCCGCGCCATTGGCGAGAAGCGCGGCGGCGCCAACACAGGACATAAGCAGGAACTTGCGCATAAATTTCCTCCGGACACTCTGGTGCGCGGCGCCTGTGACACTCGCTTTCGCGGCGGCGGCGCCTTGTCGTTTCATGTCTTTCCGGCAGGGTGTCAGGACGCCGGCAAGCCAGTCAAAGTTTCCCCAAAAAGGCACTTTCCGCATCAAGCGAGTGTCCCCGATGCAGCCGCGCCTCGTTTTCAATTAAGCGCGAGCGGTCCCGTCCGCCAAGGCCGTGAAGCCGGAAACCCAGTGAAGTGTATATATTGGCGCTGGCACCGATTCAATAGTGATTCGCGTTACGGCTTCAGCCGCCCTCTGGATGTCGCGTGATGGATCGCCGGCGAGGCCTCGGAAGCCGCGGCGGGAAGAGTGAGCGCGGGCCTCGTGCCTCATCGAGGCAACGACAAAGGATTGGGGCCGCCATGGCGCGCCGCTGCTTGATCAAGGCGATGCGCTCCCCCACCCGCCGATCGCCGGCGCGAGGCAGCGTCTTTATGTCCAGTGGCACTTTTCATTTCAACGCGACGAAACGCATGGCCGGCCCCGTCGCTGCTTCGACGATCGCCGCCGCATCTCGATCGTCGTTCTTGGTAGTGGTATGGTTTTGATAATCC
This sequence comes from Hyphomicrobiales bacterium, assembly GCA_003244015.1. Classification (GTDB taxonomy): domain Bacteria; phylum Pseudomonadota; class Alphaproteobacteria; order Rhizobiales; family Beijerinckiaceae; genus Methylocapsa. Next base: position 3,937 of record QHBR01000130.1, read on the forward strand.
ATGCGCCAAAGCCGGTCTTTGAACCCCGACAGTGACAATCAACCGGGGATAACGAATTGAAGGACGGAAGGGAAAGGGGGATTCCAACGCGAGAAAAACTCTCAAATCCATGTCGGGCGACCCCCCAATTTGAGGCCGCCGTGAAATCCTTCAAACCATTTCTTGGGTTACTGGCGTTGATCCCCGGCCCGCGCCGCGCCGAGGGCAAGCTCTATCAGTTACCGGATGTTTTGCGGCTTTCCCTTCCGGCGATTGGGAGCCGCGCAAATTCATATCGAGGCGTCGGAACTTTGATCAAGGTTCATCGGCAAAAGCTGAACCAAGGAGTTCAAGATTGGCTGGAAAACGCCCTGCGTCCATACGTCGATCCGGTTCATTCCGCAGGGGCTGAAGGCGGAGGATGTCGAGAAGGCTTTTCGCCAGCATGTCGCAATCCTGAACAGCTTTGAAACGGTTTCGCGCGGGCGCGCTTTGGCGCTCGACGGCAAGGCGCTCAAAGGCAGTTTTGACGCCTTCAACGACACCCGCAACGACACAAGCGCGAAACAGATGCTCAGCGCGTTCGCCGCCGAATCCGCAGCTTTGCCTACACCATCCTGCGCTTCAACCAATCCGGCACCATCCCAAAAGACCGCTCCGCCGCCGCCCTCGGCGGCCGCAAATCCCTGTTGTTCAAATCCCGTTGTTAATGAACCTCTGTCATAGAGCGGTGAACAGCCCTGGGCCATCCCCTGATTTTCGACGGCGAAAAAGAAGCCCGGCCGATGGCCCTAGCGGGCTCGCAGCCTCCCAAGGTCATGCGCGCTAGACGCTACGGTGATCGAGAGCAAAGCAGTGGAGCTCGACTTCGAGAACCCGGCGCGTGTGCTGTCAGGCGGCCGCCGAATCCCGCGCCAAGAGAGCAGGTAAGCAAAATTCGCCATGAAACCGCCCTTTCGACATCTCATCATGCGCGGTGGTGAATATCTGGCAAGACGGCGGAGCAATATTAGGGCACGGAGCGGCGACATTATGCGCAATTGCCAGATGCGATCCAAGGTGCGACATTCAGCGGCAGCTTGGGCTTGAGGCGGGCGGGCATCGCCGCAAGCCGAAGCCGCCGCCCGACCCAAAAGCTGACAATAGCGGGTTCGACTCGGAAATTCATATCGGCACTTTCTTAAAAGTTAAGGACGAATAAGGGATGGCTATAGCCTTCGCGCTTATCCTGGTTTTGGTCGTGATCGGCTCCGTGTTGTTTCACGTTTTGAGTCCGTGGTGGATGACGCCGATTGCCTCGAACTGGGGTTACATCGATGGCACGATCAACCTCACGTTTTGGATTACCGGGGCCGGTTACATCGCCATTATTTTGTTTATGGCCTATTGCGTGTTCCGCTTCCGGCACCAGGAGGGAAGACGGGCGGCGTACCAGCCGGAGAACAATAAGCTGGAGTGGTCGCTCGGCATAGGGACCACGGTGGCTGTCTTGGCCCTGTTGGGGCCGGGGTTGGTCGTGTGGTACCAATACATCGAGGTCCCGAAAGGGGCGGCGGAGATCGAGGTCATGGGTCAACAATGGCAGTGGAGCTTTCGCCTTCCGGGGAAGGACGGCCTCCTCGGCACGTCCGATCCCCGCTACGTCGGTTCCGGCAACACCTTGGGCTTGAATCCGAGCGATCCCAATGGGCAAGACGATGTCGTGATCGACGGCGGCGACTTGCATCTGGCGCTCGGGAAGCCGGTCAAGGTATTGCTCCGCTCCATCGACGTCGTGCACGACTTTTATGTGCCCGAGTTCCGGGCCAGGATGGATTTGATGCCGGGTCTGGTGACCTACTTTTGGTTCACTCCTACCAGGACCGGGACATTCGAAGTCCTTTGCGCGGCATTCTGTGGCGTTGGTCACGACGCGATGCGGGGCAGTGTCGTGGTTGACAAGGAGAGCGACTATCAGGCGTGGCTGCAGAAGCAGCATACCTTCGCCGAATTATCGGCTCGCGCCAAAAAAGTAAATCTGCCGCAATAAATCTGGTTTTGAGCAGGGCGGTTGTGGCATTGTGGAAGTGGGGATCGGCGCGCTTGAGACTAAAAAACTCATTGAGCCGCATCAGAAAGCCGCATCGGGAAGGAACAGAGGAGTACGTTTGATGGTCGATATTGGCGCAGCCGAAGCTATCCCGTCTGCCGAAGTCGAAGACGTAGAGCTTTACCATGCGAAGAGCTGGGTGACGAAGTACGTCTTTTGCCAGGACGCCAAAGTCATCGCCATCCAGTACTCGATCACGGCGATCGGCATCGGATTGGTGGCGCTGGTGTTGTCGTGGTTGATCCGGCTGCAACTGGCGTTCCCGGGCAGCTTCTCCATTATTACCCCGAGCAACTACTACCAATTCGTCACGATGCACGGGATGATCATGGTGATCTATTTGCTCACCGCGCTGTTCTTGGGGGGCTTTGGCAACTATCTCATCCCGCTGATGGTGGGCGCCCGGGACATGGTTTTTCCCTATGTGAACATGCTGAGCTACTGGGTCTATTTTCTCGCGGTGCTGGTCCTGGTGGCGAGCTTCTTTGCGCCAGGCGGGCCCACGGGCGCCGGCTGGACCCTGTATCCGCCCCAGGCCATCCTCGCGGGCACCCCCGGGCAAGATTGGGGCATCATTCTGATGCTGGCTTCTCTGATTCTGTTCATCATCGGCTTCACCATGGGCGGCTTGAACTATGTGGTGACGGTACTGCAGGGACGCACGCGCGGGATGACGATGATGCGCCTACCCCTGACGGTTTGGGGCATTTTCACCGCCACCATCCTCGCGCTGCTGGCCTTCCCCGCCTTGTTCGTCGCCTCCGTCATGATGCTGTTTGACAGGGTCCTAGGGACCAGCTTCTTCATGCCGGCCATCGTCCAAGCCGGGGAACACCTGAAATATGGTGGCGGCAGTCCGATATTGTTCCAGCACCTATTCTGGTTTTTTGGCCATCCCGAGGTCTACATCGTCGCCCTGCCAGCCTTCGGAATCGTCTCCGACCTGATCAGCACCCATGCGCGAAAAAACATCTTCGGCTATCGTATGATGGTGTGGGCGTTGGTTTCGATCGCCGTCCTCAGCTTCGTGGTGTGGGGGCACCACATGTACATAAGCGGCATGAACCCGCCGTTCGGATTCTTCTTCGCCACCTCCACGCTCATCATCGCCGTCCCAACGGCGATCAAGGTCTACAACTGGGTGCTGACCCTGTGGCGGGGCGACATCCACCTCACGGTTCCGATGCTGTTCGCCCTCGGATTCATCGTCACGTTTGTGAATGGGGGAATCACCGGCCTGTTCCTCGGCAATGTGATCGTGGATGTTCCGCTTTCAGCCACGATGTTCGTCGTCGCCCACTTTCATATGGTGATGGGTATCGCGCCGATTCTCGTTGTTTTTGGGGGGATCTACCATTGGTACCCCAAGATCACCGGGCGGATGCTGAACGAGCGGCTGGGCCAGTTTCACTTTTGGGTCACGTTCCTTGGGGCCTACCTGATTTACTTCCCGATGCACTACTTGGGGTTTATCGGCGTGCCGCGCCGGTATTACGAGCTGGGCGAGACGGCTTTTGTCCCGGCGTCGGCCGCGACGCTGAACGTCGCTATTACCGCTGCGGCATTGGTCGTGGGCGCCGCCCAAACGGTGTTCTTTTTCAATGTGATATGGAGCCTGTTCAAGGGCAAACTTGCCGGCGGCAATCCGTGGAAGGCCACCACGCTTGAGTGGCAGACCCCGCAAACCCCGCCCGGACATGGCAATTGGGGCAAGGAGTTGCCAGTGGTCTACCGTTGGGCTTACGATTACAGCGTGCCGGGCGCCGGGCAGGATTTCCTGCCGCAAAACCAGCCCCCAGCCAAACAAGCGCCTCAGGCAGCCCCTTCATGAATATCACATTCCTATTCTTGGCTGTGATAGCGGCTATCGTCGCATGGTGGTTAGCGCAGCAAAGGCTGACAGCCAAGCCTTGGTTGGAGGCGGGCTCGATCGGCGATACAGGCGCATCGTCCCTGCCCGCCGCGAAGATTGGATTGGGAGTGTTTCTCGCTGTCGTCAGCTCCCTGTTCGCGCTCTTGATCAGCGCCTACTCCATGCGCATGGAAATGGGGGAGTGGAAGCCTGCGCCCGTGCCGAAGCTGTTGTGGCTCAACACTGGCGCTCTGATTTTGAGCAGTGGTGCGCTGCAATGGGCGCGGGTTGCCGCGCACCGGGGAAGGTTGGACCGCGTAAGAGCCGTCCTGCTCGCAGGGGGCATTTTCGCCTTTGCTTTTCTGGCTGGCCAGCTTGTGGCATGGCGGCAGCTCGACGCCGCGGGCTATTACTTGACGGCCAACCCGGCCGCCGCCTTCTTTTACCTGATCACCGGCGTGCACGGGCTGCACTTATTGGGCGGCCTGGTGGCCTTGGGCAGAACAATGGACAAGGCGTGGCAAGGCGCTAAACTGGACCAAATGCGCTTGAGCGTGGACCTATGCGCGACGTACTGGCACTTTCTGCTTTTTGTCTGGCTGGTCTTATTCAGTCTGCTGTTGCTTACCGATCCGATTGAATCGGACAGCGGTCTAGTTTCTTTGATTGGTCGCATTTTCTGACCGCGAGCCGGTGGCCGCCGCGCCTGAAAATGCTCCAGAAAGGACTTCGGGAGAACAAATGACGGAATCGGCGGTTACAACCACGTTAGAAGCCCCCGCGCACCCTGGAGGCTGGCAAGGCTTCGCCGCCGACTGGTCCTCGGACCAGCGGGCGTTCAAGAGTGCCACTTGGGGCAAGGCCATGATATGGATCTTCCTCCTGAGCGACACCTTTATCTTTAGCTGTTTTCTGCTCTCCTACATGACGGTGCGGATGTCGACGACGGTGCCTTGGCCGGACCCCAGTGAAGTCTTCATTTTGACAATCGGCGGCACAAAATACCCCCTCCTTCTGATCGCCATCATGACCATGATCTTGATCAGCAGCAGCGGGACGATGGCCATGGCCGTCAACTTCGGCTACCGCCGCGATCGCTTCAAAACCGCAGCCTTGATGGTGGTAACCGCGGCATTTGGCGCGACTTTCGTCGGAACGCAGGCTTTCGAATGGACCACGCTGATCCTGGAAGGGGTCCGGCCGTGGGGCAACCCATGGGGCGCGGCCCAGTTTGGCGCGTGCTTTTTCTTGATTACGGGCTTCCACGGCACCCACGTATCGATTGGTGTGATTTTCCTGCTCATCATTGCGCGAAAAGTTTGGCGAGGACAATCTCGTAGCGCCCCTTCCTGCTGGTGAAAAAGCCTCGCCTTCCGCTTTCGAAATCGCCTCGCCAAACTTTTCGCGC
>QHBR01000063.1 GCA_003244015.1 Hyphomicrobiales bacterium
GATTTTCCGGCGACCGGAGAGGCGTCGTGGTCGTGCTTGTTGCTCTTGCCATGCCGGTCCTCGCTGGAGCCATGGGCCTCGCGGCCGAGACTTCCTATTGGTATTCGCACAAGCGCGGCATGCAGAATGCGGCCGATGCCGCCGCCATTGCGGCGGCAACCGGAGCTAATGCCAGCGCGAACTATTCGGCGCAGGCCTTGGCGGTTGCCGCCCAATTGGGATTTACGAATGGCTCCGGCAACATCACGGTCACGGGCCACCTCTACTAATAACGCCACGGGCTGCCCCGCGAACACGAGCTGCTATACCGTCAAGATTTCAGACAAGGTCCCGTTATTCCTGTCGCGGGTGATTGGCTACGCTGGAACGCCCGGAAACACGGGCATGACCGCCATGGCCGCGTCCTCCGTGGCCGCGAGCGCCAAAGCCTACCCCTATTGCATCCTGGCGCTGTCCGGCAGCGTCACCCAAGACATCGTATCCAACGGCGCGCCGAATACCAATCTGAACGGCTGTAATACAATGTCGAATACCGGCTCCACCTGCAATGGCCATAATCTGAATGCCGCCATCGGCGACGCGCATGGCAGCAACAATGGCTGCGGTATCATCCAGGACTCCAATGTGCCCACGGTCGCGGATCCCTACGCGTATGTCGCCTCCAATATTCCCGCGAACACCTGCGGTTCTTATCCGCAGGAATCTAAATCTCATGGTAAATGGACCGTCGCGCTCTCAAATCAATGGAAAGGTAACTACACTCTCAGCGGATACAAGGTCGTCTGCGGCGACCAGCAATTGACCGGCGATACGACGATCAGCGCCCCGAGCAACGCCGTACTGGTGATCGAAGACGGCCAGCTCGATACCAATGGCTATAGGTTGCAGACCACGACCGGTTCGGGGCTGACGGTCGTATTCACCGGGACCAACGATTCGAAATATCAGTATGTGCCAATCGACACCGGCACCGGCGCCGGCGTCGGGACCTTGGACATCGCGGCGCCAACCACGGGTCCCTGGAGCGGCATGGCCCTCTATCAGGACCCGAATCTGACCGACCAGACCACCAATCTCGACCTTTCCGCGGCTGGCAACAGCCCAACCTGAGACATCAGCGGCATGGTCTATCTGCCGCAGTCAGCCGTCACTTTTAGCGGCGCGGTCAGCAAGGCGACCAACGGATTGAATTGTTTTGGCATGACCGTGAAAGACATTACGATCAATGGCACCGGCGACATATTCGCAAACAACACGCAATGTTCCGCCGCCGGACTTACCCTTCCGCAGGGCGGGAATCGCGGGACGCTGGTCAACTAATGCCGGTGCGAGCAAGAGGATGGCAAAAATGAGGACGATGGCCGCCGTTTTCCAAAAACTCCGGATGCTCCGCGCGAACGCGCGGGGCATCGCGGCGATCGAGTTCGCGTTCACCGGCCTGATGCTTGTCCTCGGGCTTATGAACGCGGTCGATGTCGGCTTTTACGCCTATAAGCGGATGGAAGTGGAGAATTCCGCCGAGGCCGGCACGCAAGCAGCCTGGAAAACCTGCAACAATGTGAACGGCGCCCAATATCTGCCGGCAACCTACCCAACTGGTAATTGTCCGGGGCTGAACAACGCGATTACGACGGCCATTCAGGCCACGTCGCTCGGAACCGCCGTCACCCTCGCTTCCGGATACCCGACCGAGGCGTACTACTGCGTCAACGCCTCCAATGTGTTGCAGAATGTTGGGAGCGTGTCCAGCAGCCCGCCCGCGAATTGCGCCGCCGCGGGCAATAGCGGCTACATCCCCGGCGACTACCTCCAAGTGCAAGTGACCTACGCGTATAAACCCTTGTCCTCTGGACTGACCGTGATGAACGCCTTGGGCATATCGTCGATTACCAAGGCCACCTGGATGAGGTTGGGTTGAGCCATGAGCGCCATGCGGAGGCCGAAGCAATTTTCTTGCGATAGCGGGACCACGGCGGTGGAATTTGCCATTGTGGGGCCGCCCTTCCTCTTGCTCCTGGTCGGTATCATAGGCGCCAGCGTCGTGGCCTTTTCGGCGGCGAGCATGCAATTTGCGGTGGAAGGGGCGGCGCGCGCCTATTCGGTAAATGCCAGCAGCGCCACGACGGCGCAGAGCTATGCCAAAACTCTCTATCTTGGCGTGAGCAGTCCAACGTTCACCGCGTCCACCCCATCTTGCGGCCATCAAGTCAATGCAACGCTCAGTCTCGTGCTCAACGCGGGTATGGCGAAATGGACTGTGCCCTTGATCGCGACGGCGTGTTTTCCTTGAAGCCAATCGCGATTACGGTCGCGCTTCTCCCCATCCCCCATCCGGCGATCACTCCCCGCGACCATGCCTTGCTGCATTCCCCCAAAGCCCCGCGTAAACTTAACACAGCGCTCGCATTTTTTGATTCTCGCTTAAAGTTTTCTTAAATGTTTCGCGAAATAGTTGCCAAACACCCACGAAAACGATTGGAAACCACATGTATCTTTCTCTTGGACAAGCCGCCAAGGAAGCGGGCGTCGCCAAATCCACTATCTCGAAAGCCTTGTCTTCCGGCAAGTTATCCTACCGGGAAAAAAATCCAGAAGGTTATAAGATCGATCCGGCCGAGCTTTTTCGCGTGTATCCGAAAACCACGAAAACCGATGCGGACGAACTCGCGTCGAACGATTGGCAATCGGGTCAAGCCGGCGCGGAAACCATGCCCTATTCGGCGAAATTCGAGATTCAGCTCGCTGGATTGAAGAATCTGATCGCGGAAAAAGACCGCCGCATCGCCGACCTCGAATCCGACCGCGCACAGATTCGCGAAGACCGCCACCGGCTCACCGAGAACTGGCAAGAAGAGCGGGTCCGGCTCCTGAAATTGCTCGAGGACCAGACCGGCGCGGTCAAACTACTGAGCGACCAGCGGAGCAAAGAGGCGGCCGAGGCTCGACGCACGTTCTGGCAGCGGGTTTTCCGCCGCAAGCCGGCGGTCGCGGCCTAAAATTCCGATTGCGCGGGCGATAAGTGATTTTGCCCGCCCCTGACCTTTCTGTCATAGTTGTCGGCAAGAGGCGCGATAGAATAATACCGGTTCCGCGCCTCGGGGGCCCAAATGTCTTCGCCCTACACGGTGCACGTCGCGCAATCGATGCGCGAGATCGATGCCGGGCAATGGGACGCCTGCGCCAATCCGGAAGCGGACACGAAGGGACTCTTCGCACTCGCGCCGGGACTAGAGCCCACGCGCGACGGAGTTCTGCCAGCAAATGATGTGGAGCGGTTTAACCCTTTTATAACCCATTCCTTCTTGAACGCGCTTGAGACGTCGAAGTCAGTTGGTTCGAGAGTCGGCTGGACCAGCGTGCATATGCTTGTCAAGGACGCCGGCGGCCGTCTCGCCGCCGCCGCGCCGGCCTATTTGAAGACCCATTCCATGGGCGAGTACGTATTCGATCATGGCTGGGCCGATGCCTATCACCGCGCGGGCCTGCCCTATTATCCAAAGCTGCAAGTCGCCGTGCCGTTCACGCCGGTCACCGGCCAAAGGCTGCTCGTCGCGCCGGGGCACGGCGAAGCAGCGCGGCAAACGCTCGTTGCCGGGCTTCGCGCGCTTCGCGAGAAAACCGGAGCCTCGTCGCTCCACATCACTTTTCCCACGCGCGCGGAATGGGAGACGCTCGGTGCGAGCGGTTTCCTGCAACGCACGGGACAGCAATTTCATTTCATCAACAAAGGTTACGCGGATTTTGACGCCTTTTTGGCAAATCTCGCGTCGCGCAAGCGAAAGACGATCCGCCGCGAGCGCAAGGCGGCGCTCGCTCATGGCATCGAGATCGAGCTCCTCACTGGCGCGGAAATCACCGAAAGCCATTGGGACGCGTTTTTTCTTTTCTATATGGACACCGGCGCGCGCAAATTGGGGACGCCCTATCTCAACCGCGCATTTTTTTCGCATGTGGGCGCGTCGATGCGCGATCATATTCTCCTCGTCATGGCCAAGCGCGACGGCCGCTATATCGCGGGCGCCGTTAATTTTCTCGGGCTGGACGCGCTCTACGGGCGCAATTGGGGGGCGATCGAGGAGCACCCCTTCCTGCATTTCGAGATCTGCTATTATCAGGCGATCGAATTCGCGATTTCGCGCGCCCTCACCCGCGTCGAGGCGGGCGCGCAAGGAGAACATAAGCTTGCCAGAGGCTATCGCGCGGTCGCGACCTTCTCGGCGCACGACATAGGCGACAAGCGATTTGCGAGGCCGATCGACGAATATCTCCAAATCGAGCGCATTCATATCGACGAGGCGTTGCGCGAATACGGCGAACTCGCGCCATTCAAGAAGGGACCTTGATTCTTTACGTAGCCGTTGTCGAATCTCGCGCCGGACCTGATCATCGAACCGGATGCAAGATTAGGAGCTTGGACATGAGTGTGCGCGAGGCATTTGTCCCCTTTACCCCTCAGGATGTCTTCAAGCCAGTCGCCGAAAATGTTTGGATCGTTGATGGTCCCGAAATTCGCTTCAGCTATTTGGGATTCCAATTACCCTTCCCAACTCGAATGACCGTGATCAAGCAGCCGGACGTCGGTCTTTGGGTCCATTCGCCAGTCTCCTTGACGGACTCCCTCGCCCGGCAGGTGCTCCAGGCCGGGCCGGTGCATTTTCTAATCGCCCCGAACACCCTTCATTATTGGTGGATACCCGACTGGAAGGCACGCTTTCCAGATGCCGTGGTCTATGCAGCTCCAGGGCTGAAAAAATCGGCCAAGCGCCCGCTTCCAGTGCATCAGATCCTCGGCGATATTCCGCCGCCGGATTGGGCGGGCATCATCGACCAAGCAGTGGTGCAGGGCGACTTCCTGACCGAGATCGCATTCTTCCACCGGCCTTCGCGCACCCTTGTGCTTACCGATCTGATCGAGAATTTCGAGCCGCAGCGGGTTCGTAGCTGGCTATATCGGCTTATGATGCGCCTCTCTGGTGCCGCTGATCCCGACGGAAAGGCTCCGAGCGACATGCAGCTGACGTTTTGGCGCCACCGCAAGACGCTGAGGGCTGCAGTCGAACGTACGATTGCCTGGAACCCAGATAGGATTCTTTTCGCGCACGGGCGGGTGGTACGAAGGCAATTGCGCGGCAGAGCTGCGGCGTGCCTTTCGGTGGGTTCTTTAAAACGATGGAATGAAGGAGCGCGCCAATGCCGGCACCGGCCTATGACGAGACAAACATTTTCGCGAAAATCCTGCGCGGGGAATTGCCGTGCCACAAGGTCTATGAGGACGATGTGGCGCTCGCCTTCATGGACATCATGCCCCGCGCGGACGGCCATGTGCTTGTGCTGCCCAAATCCCCGGCGCGCAATATCCTCGACGCCGATCCCGCGATTCTCGGGCTACTCATCGCCCGCGTGCAAAAAATCGCGCTTGCCATCAAGTCGGCGCTCGCGGCGGACGGGATAACGATCCTTCAATACAGCGAGCCCGCCGGCGGCCAGATCGTGTTCCATCTGCATTTCCATGTTCTCCCGCGTTGGAAGGGCGTGGAGCTGCGGTCGCACACCGGAGTGCTGGAAAAGCCGGAAGTGCTGGAGGTTTTTCGCGCCAAAATCGCGGCGGCGATTAAACCGGACTGAGCGGCACAAGGAACGCGGCCAAAACACCAAAGGGCCGGAAACATTGCCGAAGTGTGCCACCCGGCAAAGCGGCCTGCTTGGCCGGTAGTGGGCCAGTTTGAATAAGGCAGCAAAAATCCGCTCAGGAAAAAAGACGGAACGCGGCCCATACTAGCAACATGGCCGACAAGCATCCCAAACGCCCGCGGAGTGGCGTGATGCTCAAATCGAGAGGCTCACCAAAATGAGAGACAGCGCCGCGCCACAATCAGAGTAGCCCACTACTGCTTGGCCCGCGCTCTAGCGCTTCAGATCCGGCTCCTCGCCTCTGCCAACCGTTTCGGCCTCGTCGTCGCCGGGAGCGCCGCCGCCGGGCATATCCTCGTCTTGCTCGTCGTCGCCCTCCTCGTCCTTAAGGCGGCGGGTTTTGGCGCGGCGCACTTCGGGTTCGGCCCGCACCCGTTTTTTGCCGGCCTCGACGATGTCGCGTTCCGGGCGTGGCAACACCGGACCTTCGGGAAAGACAAAGCCCAATTTCTTGACACCGTCATCTTCCGCAGTGACGACAACCCGCACCGTTCCACCGTTTTTCAACCGGCCAAACAACACTTCGTCGGCAAGCGGTGTCTTGATCGCCTGTTGGATGACGCGCGCCATCGGCCGAGCGCCCATCTGCTCGTCGTAACCATGTTCGACCAGCCAATTGCGCGCCTCGTCGGTGAGTTCGATCGTGACATTGCGGTCGGCGAGCTGCGCCTCGAGCTGCATGATGAATTTGTCGACGACCTTGACGATGACCTCGGGCGGCAGATGCCTGAACGTCACGACCGCGTCGAGACGGTTGCGGAATTCCGGCGCGAACATCCGGTTGATCGCCTCTAAATCCTCGCCTTCGCGCTTCGAGCGGGTGAAACCATAGGCGGCGCGCTGCATGTCGGAGGCTCCGGCATTGGTCGTCATGATCAAGATGACGTTACGAAAATCGATGGGCTTGCCGCTATGATCGGTGAGCTTTCCGTGATCCATGACTTGCAAGAGGATATTATAGAGATCGGGATGCGCCTTTTCGATCTCGTCAAGCAGCAGGACGCAATGGGGATGCTGATCGATCGCATCGGTCAGAAGACCGCCTTGATCGAAGCCGACATAGCCCGGAGGCGCGCCGATAAGCCTTGAGACGGTGTGGCGCTCCATATATTCCGACATGTCGAAGCGCACGAGCTCGACGCCGAGGCTAACCGCAAGCTGACGGGCGGCCTCGGTTTTGCCAACTCCGGTCGGCCCCGAGAAGAGATAGCTTCCGATCGGTTTCTCGCCGTCGCGCAAACCGGCGCGGGCCAGTTTGATCGCGGCCGTCAATGCCATGATCGCCTCGTTCTGGCCATAGACGACGCGCTCCAGCGTCTCGATCAGATGTTCGAGAACCTCGGCATCGTCCTTAGAAACGGTTTTGGGAGGAATCCGCGCCATCGTCGCGATGGTGGCCTCGATTTCCTTGATGCCGATTGTCTTTTTCCGCTTCGGTTCCGGCAGAAGCATCTGACTCGCCCCGGTCTCGTCGATCACGTCGATCGCCTTGTCCGGCAATTTGCGGTCATTGATATAGCGCGCCGAAAGTTCGACCGCCGCCTTCACGGCTTCGTTGGTGTAGCGAAGCTTGTGGAACTCTTCGAAATAGGGTTTCAGCCCTTTCATGATTTCGATGGCGTCGGGGATCGAGGGTTCGTTGATGTCGATCTTCTGGAAGCGGCGCACGAGAGCGCGATCCTTTTCGAAATATTGCCGGTATTCTTTATAGGTCGTCGAACCGATGCAGCGCAGCGCGCCTTGCGCCAAGGCGGGTTTCAAAAGATTCGACGCATCCATGGCGCCGCCCGACGTCGCCCCCGCTCCGATCACCGTGTGAATCTCGTCGATGAACAAAATAGCCTTTTTGTGGTTCTCGATTTCCTTCATCACCTGTTTCAGGCGCTCCTCGAAATCGCCGCGATAGCGGGTTCCGGCGAGAAGCGTGCCCATGTCGAGCGCGAAGACCGTCGCCTCGGCGAGGACTTCCGGCACCTCGCCCATGACGATCTTGCGGGCGAGACCTTCGGCTATGGCGGTCTTGCCGACGCCAGGATCTCCGACCAGCAGAGGGTTGTTCTTGTGGCGGCGGCACAAGACTTGAATGGTGCGCTGGACTTCCGCCTCGCGCCCGATCAGCGGATCGATCCGTCCATCCCGCGCCTTCTTATTGAGGTTGACGCAGTAGGCATCGAGCGCGCCTTCCTTTTTCTTCGACTCGCCGTTTTCCTTGGCGTCCTTTGCTTCGCGCGCCTCGGCTTCCTCCCCGGTGCCGCGCGGAGTCCTCCTTGAATCGGAAAGGCCCGGCCGCTTGGCGATCCCGTGGCTGATGTAATTGACCGCGTCGTACCTCGTCATGTCCTGCTCCTGCAGGAAATAGGCGGCGTGGCTCTCGCGCTCGGCAAAAATCGCGACGAGCACATTGGCGCCAGTGACTTCTTCCCGCCCCGAGGACTGGACATGAATGACCGCGCGCTGGATGACGCGTTGGAATCCCGCCGTCGGCTTGGCATCCTCCCGATCCTCGGTCACCAAATTGTCGAGCTCCTGGTCGATATATTCGCGAAGATTCTTTTTCAACAGATCGAGATCGACCGAACAGGCCCGCAGGACCGCGGCGGCGTCGCCGTCATCGGTCAAACTGAACAGCAGATGTTCGAGCGTGGCATATTCGTGATGCCGCTCGTTGGCGATCGCCAAGGCCCGGTGCAGCGATTGTTCGAGATTGCGGGAGAACGACGGCATTGGCTCCAACCTCTCATTTTTTTTCCATGATGCACTGCAGGGGGTGCTGATGCTTGCGGGCGTGATCCATGACCTGCGTAACCTTCGTCTCGGCGATTTCGTAGGTAAAGACCCCGCATTCGCCGACCCCATGCTGGTGCACATGAAGCATTATGCGCTTTGCCTCTTCCGGACCCTTATTGAAATATTTTTTTAACACGGAAACAACAAACTCCATCGGCGTATAATCGTCGTTCAAGAGCAAGACGCGGTACATGCTCGGATGCCGGATCTGCGTCTTTGGGCGCGTGATGACAACCGTGCCTGGCCCAGAGCCGCCCTCGCCGTCCCGCCGCGGGTCCTTGGCGGCCGCAACCGGAGCGGCCAGAGCCGGCAAGGCCGCGCCGAACCACGCGCCCGTGCGAGCGGCGCCGTCAACCCAAACCCGCAATAGCCGGAAAGCGTTGTCCCTCACCACCAAAACCTCGCCCTTCAATGATAACCGCCCTGCGACGGCGCCCAATAGGGGACCTTCAGCGAATGACGCGCCGGGCCTTTGCCGGCAAGCAGGAATTGACGCCACCGCCGGCGCGTCTCGATCAACGCTCTAATCTTAGCCCCTGTTCGCCTCCTGGGCCATACGAGTTTTTGGGTAAAAAAAAGCAATTTCACGTCGTTCATGCCGCAAGGCCATGCCGCCGCGCCGAAAAAACAGACAAAGTGAGCAGGGCAAATGCGGAGCCTTTGCAACAAAAAACCCGGCAAATGGGTAGTGTCCTAATTTGATGTGAGGGTATTTTGACATAGGGACGATGCATAAATTTATTGTTGATAACTGTTTAAACCGATGTAATTCTCAGATCAGTTGTGAATGCTCACTATTCAAGTGCACCGGCTGGGCTCTGACAAGCTTCCTCGCCGGAAGCGCCCGCCGATCCTCCCCGGCGGGCGCTTTTTTTGCTCGGCGGTCGTCTATGGTGACCAGCCTCAAGCTTCGCGCGCCAGGGCCAATCACGCAAACAGATCAAATTAGGACACTACCAAATTGCCCACTTGCTGCGAGAAATTATGTGCTATATGACACAAAGAAGGTTCGCTCGTCAGAGACGCGGTGCAGGAGGCTGTGCCATGGCGATTAAACGTCAACTGTCATTCGATCCGAAATCTTTTCTCGCCATGGTTGGCGAGGGCCGCAGCATCGGGGAGTACCGCAAGGACCAGATCGTCTTGCCCAGGGTGACCCCGCGGATGCGGTCTTCTACATCCAGAGCGGCAAGGTGAGTCGTTTCGGAGCAAGGCAAGGAAGCCGTCGTCGCCATGCTTGGAACGAATGATTTCTTCGGGGAAGGATGTCTTGCCGGGCAGGCGCAGCGCATAGCGACTATGACGGACTCCGTCATCGTGTGCCTGGAAAAAGCCGCTATTGTCCGCGTGATTCATCAGGAACCAGTGTTCTCCGGGATGTTCATAACCCATCTTCTGGGTCGGGCCATCCGCGTCGAGGCAGACCTCGTC
>QHBR01000082.1 GCA_003244015.1 Hyphomicrobiales bacterium
GATCAAAGAAACCCAATTGCCCCGGTTTACGTTCGGCGGGCAAAGTATCGTCGAGGTCTACAAGCGTCCAGGCGTGGACGAGGTTGCGATCCTGGGGCTGGGAAATATGCTCGGCCTCGCCACCGATGTGCACGCGCGCGAGCTGACAAGGCGCGAAGGGGTCCCGTTTCAACGCCGGTTGACGCTTCGAGGCTATGACCGCCTGTTCTCTTGTGTAGAACCAGCGGCCTGAAATGTGCAAAATTGGACTTACAGCTTCTTCAAATATTCAAGCAGCGCTTTTTTTTCGTCGGGAGGCAGTTGGGTGCCGTATTCGTGACCGCAACGGCTGTTGCCGGAATTCCGGTCGCTGCAATCGGTCGTGTTCAGTGTGTAGTCAAATTTGGTCTGTTCGATCGCGAGCCCAACCTTTACTTTGTCGTAGGCCGGTCCGATTTTGAAGGCCTTGGGCCGCCGATCCGCCGGCAGCAGGAGATCATAAAGCGTGGGGACGGACCCGTTGTGCAGGTAAGGCGCAGCCGCCCAGATGCCTTCCAAGACCCTGGCTTCGAAAACATTCTTTTTCGTCGGTGCGGCTTGTTTGCTACTTGGGCTCGGTTGGCCGGGCAGATGGAATCCGCCCGTCAAATTGTGCAGAGCCTGGAACCGCTCGAGCTGCTTGGCCTGCGTTTCCATCGCGGTTGCCGCGGGCGGAAAAGAATTCTGTAAGATGGAGCCGAGAACAGAGGTCGTGAGCAGTTCGAGCGCGTTGCCGGTATCCCCAAAGAAGCGTAGAGGGAAACTGGGGATGATCGGCGCGTCCTTAAACACGCCAGTTCGAGCCTGCCATTTCAAGATGTCCCATTCTCTTGTGTCGGTTCCCACGTCTATACGCGGCGTCGCCCAGGTTTGATCGGTGAAGAGCCGGACTTCACCCCGCCGGATCCCATGGCAGTCGCTGCAACCGTTCTGCGCAGTTGGCCGATTATATATCGCCTTTCCCTGCTCGGCCAACTTTGTATCGACCGGCCACGGCCATTCCGGCGGGCCGATCTGCTTAATCAAGCCTTCCAGCTTGCGCAGTCCATCGAAGTAGGCGGAGTTGTTGTTGAGATAGTTGATTCCGAACCGTTCCTTCGTCGGTTCGAACACGGCGAACTCGCCATAAACTTCACCAAGGTTGCGCGCTAGACCCAGAAGGTCGTCGCCATTCGGCGAAAAGCCCGGCCACTGCGTGTAGTCTTGCTTTGGCGCGTTCCAGAGAAATGGATAACGCACAGGAGCGTCCGCCTGCTGGATATTGTCGGGGATCAAATAGCTCGGGGGGGTCCGATATCGAGGCCCGTGAGACGGTTGAAAATCGTGCCCACGGCGTCACGCCGAGCCGGCCCCCACGGCGCCTTTGGCAGGGCGCGCGTGATCAGCGTGTGATAGCGCAAATACCACACCTGCACGCTTTCGTGGAGCGCCGCCACGTCATCGGGCTGCGGAGCGGCGGGGCCGAGCACCGCGCGGGCGAAGGTCTGGAACGTCGCATCGTCGCCCAGGACACGTCCAACCGCCGCATCGAGGTCGGCTACGAAACTCTGAAAATCCACGATAGCGGGGCCGCCATCAATCCGGTACTCCTTGCCATCGACGGAGATCTGTCGCGTGTGACAGGCAGCGCAGGTAAAACCGGCGATCTGGCCGCCTGGCGGTCCGGCGCTTGTAAATCCTACCGGCAAACCGTTGCTGTTGGCAGGGTTCGGCAGATAACCGTACCGGCCGAGACTGTCAGCCAAAAACGGCGACCCGTCGGACTGTTTGATGGCTTCAAGCCATGAAAGTGGGATGATCTGCGAGCCCTGATCTTGGGAGTAAAACTGAGCGCGCAATTCTGGGTGGGCGGTCCAGGGACCTTGATTGGTAAAAATAGGATTCGAATCCTCTGCTCGGATCGGAACAGACGATGTGACGGTCGCGGCGCAGAGCACGGCGCCGCTTAGGGCGATATTAATCGATAAATGGGTTCTCACTGGCATCCCCCCAATGACGAGATTTTGAGACTGAGAGTGCCCGGCTTGACGCTTATTGTCAACGTTGAATCATCGCCGTGACGCTCCGGCACACTCAAGCCGGCGACACCGGCGCGCCGCGCGAGGAGCAGGCGAAACTCAGCGATCAGCCGCAGGATACCGGCGAACAGGTTTAGGGAGGTGGCGGCGCCGGGCCTCTGGAATGCGGCGTAACGGCCGTGGCCGGCGGCCTTCCAGCCGAACTTTTGACTGCGCCGGTTTGCCAGCGCGCTCTTGTTCAGGCGGCGAGATCGGCGACGACCGCGTCGAGCACCGGAAAGCCTTCCGCGCTGACCCGGATTCTTCCGCGCGGCGTATATTCGACCATGCCATCGGCGATGAGCGAGGCGACTCGGCGGGGGTCGAGGCCGCGCCCCGACATCGCTTGAAATGCCGCCGGTTCGATTCCTTCCGACAGACGCAAGCCCATCAGCAGAAACTCGTCGCCTTGCTCCTCGGACGACAGATAGTCGTCCTCGACCAAGGCATGGCCTTCGCTCTCGACGACGGTCAGCCACATTTCGGGATGGCGTTCCGTCACTTGCGCGCGGCGGCCTCCTGCCGTCAAAATCCGGCCATGCGCACCGGGGCCGACGCCGACATATTCGCCATACCGCCAATAGATGAGATTGTGCCGGCTCTCCGCGCCGGGGCGGGCGTGATTGGAGATTTCATAAGCGGGAAGCCCGGCTTTCGATGTGACCTCCTGCGTCACGTCCCATAACGCGCGGGCGCGATCGGCATCCGGGAGGACCAGCTTGCCCGCGTCGCGCAAACGCTCAAACATCGTGTCTGGCTCGATCGTGAGCTGATAGAGGGAAAGATGATCGCGCACGCGGAGAATCGCGCTCTCCAATTCCTCCCGCCAGGAGGCAGTTGTTTGGCTCGGCCGCGCATAGATCAGATCGAAGGAATAGCGATCGAAGATGGATGCGGCGAGTTCGACCGCGCGCATCGCCTCCTCGGCCGTGTGGCCCCGGCCGAGCGCCTTCAAATCCGCGTCGTTCATCGCTTGGACCCCAAGCGAGACGCGGTTGACGCCGGCCGCGCGGAAGCCGCGAAGCCGCTCCGCCTCGACGCTGGTCGGATTGGCTTCGACGGTAATCTCGGCATCGGGCGCGACCGGCCACTGCAAGGCGATCGCATCGAGGATGGCGGCGATTGTTTGCGGCTTCATCAGGGATGGCGTGCCGCCGCCGAAAAAGATCGAGGCTACGGTGCGGCCTTGCGTCAACGCCGCGCGGTGCGCGAGTTCCGCCTTAAAAGCCTCGACATACCGGGCCTCGTCGACCGGCTTCGCGCGCACATGGCTGTTGAAATCGCAATAGGGGCATTTGGAGAGGCAATACGGCCAATGCACATAGACCCCGAAGCCTGGGCCGGCGGCGATGCTGGTTTGCAAAGACATCTTCATTTCGCTCTCGCCATCCTGGAGCAGCCGCCGGGCTCTCGGCATCATCGCGGTTTAATCCGCGCGGTCAAAGTCGCGCCACATTCGCGGGCAAACTCGCGCTGCGTCGATCGAATTCCGAACCGGCGCCAGAAACCGCAGATAAGCCGCGATTTGTTAAGAAGTGGGTACACCACGTTTGCTTAAGTTTGGAAAGCGCACAACTCGGAAAACATCGCGTTGGGTCCCGGCGAATATGAGTAAAGGTTGGTATTGAGCTATCTTGAACCGCCGCCGATGCCGGCGCCCGTCATCGTCATGAAGGATGTTGGGGGCTTCGTCGCGGATTACCAGCGTCAAACCGCGATCTACCGGGCGTCGGAGCGCGAAGTCAGACTGCACGAGTGCCGCTCGGCTTGCACCATGGCGCTCGGCCTGCCCAATGTTTGCGTCTATCCAGGCAGCACGCTCAAATTTCATTTTGCCTACGATCCCCGCAATCATCAATCCAACCCTGAAGTCTCGCAACAATTATTTGATTCCTATCCGGCCGCCGTGCGGGCGCGGCTTGGAACCTTGACGCGCAATTACAAGGTCCTGAGCGGAAACGAGTTGATCAAGCTTGGGATCAGGGATTGCAACGAGCCCAAGACTAACGAGCCAAGGATCATGGTCGCGTCGGCCGCCGCCGGAAAGCCTCCGCTTGCCGCCCAGCCCGGCGCGGAAAAGCCTCTGCTCGCTGGCCTGATGGACAAAATGCTGTCGGTTTTTGGCGCCGGGGAGGCGGCGGGCGCCCTGCAGCGAGGCCCCGCGCCGACGCCTGCTCCAGCTCGGATTTTGTTGGCCGAAGCGCCACTTCCGCCAGCGCGCCCGGCCGAGCTCGCACAGCCGGGCAGCGTCGCCGCCACAA
>QHBR01000183.1 GCA_003244015.1 Hyphomicrobiales bacterium
ATATTTTTCGAGGTGCCCTTGAGAGTCTTATTATACGCGGCGGCTTCTTGCCTTTTTCTACGAAGATGTCTGATTAGGTCCAACCGCTTTGCGTAGAAACGCCCTTGATATCTCAGATAAGCGACGACTGCTCCAAGGAACATAAGTATTATTGCATCATCAGTAAGTCTATCTAAAATGTCCAATTCCCTTTCGCCGACATTCGGTTTTAAACTTTCGACAACGTAGCCGTTAATACACCGGCGGCAACTCAGGGCCAGATTTTTTTAACGCGCGCGTTCCACGATTTCAATCGCGCGGACAACACCAGCACAAAATCCGCGCTGCTGCGCCAAAATGCCTTTCATGAAATTTGCCTAGCGCCGGACCGGATGTAGCTTTAAAAGCAGGACCTTCGGGCAGAGGCCCACCTTCTTTTGCTGTGGTGAGTTGTAGCTGCCAAGATGCCATTGTCAAACAGAAATCTGTCAAACAAATGAAATCGCCCACCGCCGGCTGGCAAACAAACTCCGGGCCAAACGCCGCGGCAGCCCCGGTAATATCCGCCGCAACGTTTCTTGCGGGTTTTGGGTTGCCCCGAACACCCCTTACTTTTGTGTTAACGGAGCTTTGGCTGACTTCTTTTCCGAATTGGCGATAGCATGGCAAAATCCACGGAAACTCCGGCAATCCCATCCTTTGAGAAACCAATCGCGCCTGATCCCATCGCAAGATCCATCGTCGCGATCGTAGCGGCATGTAGCCGGTTCCGATGGACCGTGCTTGCCTTGGCAATCTTGGCGACCATTGCGTCGGGTTATTATACGGCCACCCATTTCGCCATCACCACGAATACGAACAACTTTATTTCGGAAAAGCTACAATGGCGGCAAAATCTTATCGCGTTGGATAAGGCTTTTCCCCAGCGCGTCGATCAAATTGTCGTTGTCATCAATGGCGCGACGCCCGAGCTTGCCGAGGCGGCGGCGCAATCGCTGACCGATAGATTGAAGCGCCGTCCCGATCTCTGCCAATCGGTGGTGCGTCCAGACGGAGGATCTTATTTCAATCAAAACGCGCTTTTGTTCCAACCGGTCGGCGATCTTCAGCGCACGATCAAGGAACTTTCCCATGCCCGGCCGTTTCTGATGGCGCTCGCGTCCGATCCGAGTTTGCGCGGGATTGTAAAGGCTGTTTCGTTTATAAATCAGGGCGTCCACGCGCAAGCCGGGACACTCGATGATTTCGATCGCCCGATGGCCCTGCTTGGCGATGCCTTCGATGGCGTGCTCGCCGAGCGGCCGGTGTTCTTTTCCTGGCGCGGTTTGTTGGCCGAGCAACCGGCCGACCCGCGTGAATTACGCCGTTTCATCGAGGTCAAGCCGGTGCTCGATTACGCGGCGTTGATGCCGGGGGAGAGGGCGTCCGATTTCATCCGGGGGACCGCGCGCGATCTTGGGATTTCCCCCAAATCGGGAGTGACCGTCAGATTGACCGGGCTTGTGCCAATGGCCGACGAGGAGTTCGGCAACATCGCGGATGGCGCCGGGCTCAACGCGGCGGGAACAGGTATAACCGTTCTTTTGATCATTTGGCTCGCCCTGAAATCGGGCCGTATCGTTCTCGCGGTCGCGTTGAGCGTCGTCGCCGGTCTCGCCGCGACGGCCGCCGTTGGACTCATGATGGTCGGCGCGTTTAATTTGATTTCGGTCGCCTTCGCGGTGTTGTTCGTCGGCATCGGAACCGATTTCGGCATTCAGTTCAGCGTCCGCTATCGCGCCGAACGCTATAGGGAGGCACGGCTCGACAAGGCCCTCGTGCAAGCGGCGGCCAAGGCCGGGCGGCCGTTGGCGCTTGCCGCCGCGGCGACCGCCGCCGGCTTCTACTCTTTTCTCCCGACCGACTATCGCGGCGTTTCGGAATTGGGCCTCATCGCCGGAACCGGCATGTTCATCGCGTTTCTTGCCGCGATCACGATCCTGCCGGCCCTGCTCGCTCTATTGCGCCCGCCACCGGAACAGGAGCCGGTCGGCTATCAATTTTTGGCCCCCGCCGATCGATTCATGACCAAGCATCGTTATGCGATCGTCATCGGGACATTGTTGGTGGCCTTGGCCGGAACGCCTTTGCTGCGCCACCTTCATTTCGATTTCAATCCGCTGAATTTGCGCAGCCCCAAAGTCGAATCCGTTGCAACCTTGTTGGATTTGATGAGGGATCCGAACACCGACACCAATACAATTGACGTTCTCGCTCCTTCTCTCGCCGAAGCGCCGCCGCTCATAGCACGTTTGCAACAATTGCCGGAGGTCGCCCGGGTGACGAGCCTCGAGAGTTTCATTCCCCAAGATCAAAACGAAAAGCTCGCGATCATCGCGCCTCTTGCCAAGTCCTTGGCGCCCTTGCTTGGTCCCGCGCGCGAGAAGGAGCCTCCCACCGACGTGGAAGACGTGGAGGCCATGGAGCGCGCCGCCGCTGCCTTCGCCACGACGGCCAGCGGAGTGACCGGCAAAGGCGCCGACGACGCTCGCCGCCTAGCCGGCCTCCTCCACAAAATGGCCGAGGCGCCGCCGCAAATGCGCGATGCGGCGCGCGAGGCCTTCATTCCGAGCCTCGATACGATGCTCGATTTGCTGCGGGCTTCGCTCGCCGCCCGGAAGGTGACCGTCGCTTCCATTCCTCCCGATTTGGCGCGCAACTGGCTGAGCGCCGACGGCCGCGCCCGCATCGAGGTCGCGCCCGCCGGCGATGCGAACGATAACGACAACCTCCTCCGGTTTGCCAAGGCGGTGCGCACGATCGACCCCAAAGCCATGGGCGAGCCCATCGCCGTCCAGGAGTCGGGGGACACTGTTGTTAAGGCGTTCATCGAGGCGGGGCTTTGGGCGCTGATTTCGATCAGCGTGCTTCTCTTCATTGTGCTGCAGAGGGTGACCGACGTGCTGTTGACTCTGGTTCCCTTGCTGCTTGCTGGCGTCGTCACGCTCGAAATCACGGTCCTAATCGGCCTGCCGCTGAATTTTGCGAACATAATCGCGCTGCCTCTCCTGCTCGGTCTTGGTGTCGCCTTCAAGATTTATTTCGTGATGGCGTGGCGGGCGGGGACCACGAATCTTTTGCAATCGAGCCTCACGCGTGCCGTCTTTTTCAGCGCAATGACTACCGCGACCGCGTTCGGCAGCCTTTGGCTCTCCAAGCATCCGGGCACCTCCAGCATGGGCAAGCTGCTTGCCTTGTCGCTTGTCTGCACATTGGCGGCGGCGATTTTGTTCCAGCCGGCGCTGATGGGGCCGCCAAGGAAGGTCAATTTGTCGGGCGAGGACGCTTGAACGGTTCCTCGCGGCCCGCGCCCTTCGCGCGCCTAGCAAAACGGCCGAAGGCGGCAGGATCACGCCCACCATTTCTCCGGCGGCGCGATTTTTGGCGCCGATTGCTCGATGACATGCGCCACCGAGAATAAGGTCTCTTCGTCAAACGCGCGGCCGATCACCTGCAGCCCCAAGGGCAAACCATCAGTGGAAATTCCGGCCGGAACCGCTATGCCCGGCAGCCCCGCCATGTTCACGGTCACCGTAAAGATATCGTTGAGATACATTTCGACCGGATCGGCCGAGCCTTTTTCGCCGAGGCTGAAGGCGGCGGTCGGCGTCGCCGGGGTCAAGATCGCATCGATGCCGCTTGCAAAGGCAGTTCCGAAATCGCGCTTGATAAGGGTTCTAATCTTTTGCGCCCTCACATAATAGGCATCGTAATAGCCAGCCGAAAGCACATAAGTGCCAATCATGATCCGCCGTCTGACCTCCTTGCCAAAGCCCGCCGCCCGCGTTCTTTCATACATGTCGACGATGTCTTTCCCAGGTACGCGAAGCCCGTAGCGCACGCCATCGTAGCGGGCGAGATTCGACGAGGCCTCGGCCGGCGCCACGATATAATAAGCAGGCAAGGCATAGCGCGTATGCGGCAGCGAGATTTCGGCGATTTTCGCGCCCGCTGCCTTCATCCATGCGACGCCTTGCACCCAGAGGTTTTCGATTTCGGCCGGCATGCCATCGCGGCGGTATTCTTTTGGAATGCCGATTTTTAGATCCTTGACGCCGCGCCCAACCGCTGCCTCGAAGTCCGGCACCGGCATATCGACGGAGGTGGTGTCCTTAAAGTCGTGGCCCGCCATCGAGCGCAGCAGGATCGCCGCGTCGCGCACCGTGCGCGCGATGGGACCTGCCTGATCGAGCGAGGACGCGAAGGCGACGATGCCGAAGCGCGAGCAACGCCCGTAGGTCGGCTTGATGCCGGCGGTTCCGGTAAACGCCGCGGGCTGGCGGATCGAGCCGCCGGTGTCGGTCGCCGTCGCGCCGAAACAAAGCCGCGCGGCGACCGCTGCCGCCGAGCCTCCCGACGAGCCGCCGGGCACCAGCGGGGTATTCGAGCCCTGCCGCCGCCAGGGCGAAATCACTGGGCCGAAATAGGAGGTCTCGTTCGACGAGCCCATCGCGAATTCGTCGAGATTGAGTTTGCCGAGCATCACCGCGCCGTCGCGCCAGAGATTGGCGGTGACGGTCGATTCATAGGGCGGCACAAAACCTTCGAGAATATGGCTGCCCGCCGTGGTCTGCACGCCCTCGGTGCAATAGAGGTCCTTGATGCCGAGCGGAATCCCTTCGAGCGGCCCGGCGTCTCCCTTGGCGATCCGCCCGTCGGAGTTACGGGCCATGGCGAGCGCCTTCTCCGGCGTCTCGACAATGAAAGCGTTTAGCGCCCGCGCTTTTTCGATTGCGTCGATATGGGCGCGCGCGAGTTCGACGGCCGAAAATTGCTTTTGCTGGAGTCCGTCCCTCGCGCGGGCGAGCGTCAGCTCGGTGAGACCGGTCATCGTCCCGCTCACTCCACGACCTTGGGGACGACAAAAAAATGATCGTCCGAGGCCGGCGCGTTGGCGATGATCTTGTCCGCGATCGCGCCATCGGTCACGGCGTCAGTGCGCTTTTTCATCGGCATCGGCATGACGGATGTCATTGGCTCGACGCCTTCGACATCGACGCTCGCCAATTCCTCGACGAAGGCGAGGATGGCGTTGAGCTCGCCTTGGAGGTGCGGCACGTCGGCCTCAACGACCTTGATCCGCGCCAGATGCGCGATGCG
>QHBR01000018.1 GCA_003244015.1 Hyphomicrobiales bacterium
GAGTTTCCGGCAAGCGTGCGTGAAGTTGGCTAGCGCGTACTGGTAAGTTCATTCAGTCGCCGGAGGCGACTGACCATGGACCGTAAAGTCACACCACTTATCCCCGAACCAATCGCGCAGTTACAGCGTCAGCTGGAGCAGTTTCGCAGCACGCAGCCGCCACGGACTAAGTTGCCCGATGCCCTCTGGCAGGCTGCCGTCGACCTGGCCCGGCAACACGGCGTGTATCCGGTCGCGCACCCGCTAAAGCTGGATTACATGGGCCTGAAGAAACGGCTCGATGGAGTTCCCCGTCGCACGCGAAAGCCAGCCAGTCCGGCGGCGGCGTTCGTCGAACTGGTGGCGCCACAGCCGGCAAGACTGGAGGAGTGCCTGATCGAGTTCGAGTGTTCGAGCGGAGGCAAGATGCGCATCCAGTGGAAAGGGCCCGGGCTGCCGGATTGGGCAAGCCTGCTGCGTGCCTGGCGGGAAGCGGAAGGATGATTCAGATCTCGGCGCAGATGCGCGTGCTGGTCGCCATCGAGCCGGTCGATGGACGAAAGGGCATTGATTCTCTGGCGCGGCTTTGCCAGGACAAACTTGCCGAGGACCCATTTTCCGGCAGCGTGTTCGTGTTTCGCAGCCGGAGCGGAACCGCCATCCGCCTTCTCAGCTATGACGGGCAAGGATATTGGCTGGCGCAGAAGCGGCTGTCGAAAGGGCGATTCTCGTGGTGGCCGGAAGCCGATCAGCCAACCAGGCCGTTGGAGTCGTACGAAGCGCAGTTGCTGATGGCGGCCGGTGACGTGTAGCGCGTGCGAGCGGCGCCGATTTGGCGACGGGTGAATGCGCTGAAGTAAAAATAATTGCGAAAGACAGTCCTGCCCCCCTTGCGTTCCATGAAAAACAGGCTCATACTGCTGTTGTGCTGGAGCTCAAGTACCGGGGCCGGGTCATCACCGGCCAGGACATTGTCGAGATCCGGGAACTGATCGCCACGCATCCCGGCAAGAGCCGGCGCATGCTCTCGGCGATGCTATGCGACCAGTGGCAGTGGAAGCAGCCCAACGGCGCCTTGCGCGATATGGTGTGCCGCGGCATGTTGCTGATGTTGGACCGCGCCGGCCAGATCGAGTTGCCGCCGGTGAAGCGCGTGCCGCACAATCCGCTGGCACGGCGAACGCGACCGTCGCCGGTGCCGATCGACACGACGCCGGTCGAGTGTGGTCTCGACCAGATCCAGCCCGTCGAGTTCGCTCAAGTGCGGCGCAGTGGAGATGAGCCGCTGTTCAACGGCCTGATGGAAGAGCATCACTATCTGGGTTACGAACAGCCGGTGGGAGAACACCTGAAGTATGTGGCGTGGGCGCAGGGCCGCCCGATTGCGTGCATGGCGTGGTCGAGCGCGGCGCGGCACCTTGGCGCGCGCGATCGCTACATCGGTTGGGACCAGCCGGCGCGGCGGCGCAACATCCGATTGATTGCTTACAACACGCGCTTCCTCATCTTGCCGTGGGTTCGGGTGAAGCATCTGGCTTCCCACATCCTGGGGCGGATGGCGGCGCGGATCTCAGAGGACTGGGAGAGGATGTACGGTCATCCGATTTACTTCCTCGAAACGTTCGTGGACCCGGCGCGATTCCGCGGAACCTGTTACCGCGCGGCCAACTGGGCGTTGCTCGGCAAGACAACGGGACGCGGCAAGCAGTCCAACAGCTATGTGCCGAACCGGTCCATCAAACAGGTTCTGGGATATCCATTGACGAAGCGCTTTCGCGCGTTGCTTACGGAGTAAACCATGAAGTCTGCCAGACGCCGTGTCGATGTGAATCTGGATGAGTTGGACCAAGTGCTGGACGGAGCGCGGCAGGCGCCCTTGAGCGAGTCCGATTACGACAAGCTCAAAGACGCATTGCATATGCTCGCGGCAATGCTGGCGCCCGCGCGCAACACCGAAAAGACCAGCGCCGTGCTGGAAGAGCATTCGGGAACGCCGGCGGCCGATCAGCCGGATGCCGGCCCGGCACCGCCGCCGGGACACGGACGCAATGGCGCGGGAGAGTTTGGAGCCGCGCCGAAGGTGGAGATCGCACACCAGCAGTTAACCCACGGGGACCGGTGCCCGGAGTGCCGAAAAGGAAACGTGTACGGGCAGAAAGAGCCCAAGGTGCTGGTGCGCATTATCGGACAGGCGCCGCTGGCGGCGACCGTCTACTCGCTCGAGCGGCTGCGATGCGGCGCCTGTGGGCAGGTCTTTACGGCGCAAGAGCCAGAAGGCGTGGGGCCTGAAAAATACGACGAGACGTCGGCCGCTATGATCGCGCAGCTCAAGTATGGCAGCGGAATGCCGTTCCACCGTTTGGAAAAACTCGAAGCGCAGCTCGGCATTCCGTTGCCGGTGGCGACGCAATGGGAAATCGTGGAGGAAGCCGCGGAGTTATTGCAACCCGCGCGCGATGAGTTGATCCGGCAGGCGGCGCAAGGCGAAGTGTTGCACAACGACGATACCAGCATGCGGGTGTTGAAGCTGAAACGTCCGGAGGGGGACGCGCGCACGGGCGTGTTCACCAGCGGCATCGTTGCGACCGCGGAGGACCGCGAGATCGCGCTGTTCTTCACCGGGCGCGAGCATGCGGGCGAGAACATAGCCAAGGTGATGAAGCGGCGGGCGGCGGAGCTTCCGCCCGCGATTCAGATGTGTGACGCGCTGTCGCGCAACGTTCCGAAGCTGCCCGCGGGAGTGGAGATGCTGCTGGCGAACTGCATGGCTCATGGGAGAAGGCAGTTTGTCGAAGTGGCCGCGAACTTTCCCGGTGAATGCCGCTACGTGCTGGAGATGCTGGGCCAGGTATATGGGCATGATGCCGAAGCGCGTGAGCTGACCGCGGAAGAGCGGCTGCGTTTTCATCGGGAGCGTAGCGGGCCGGTCATGGATGAGTTGCATGGCTGGCTGGAGGCGCAGTTTGCGGAGCGCAAAACGGAGCCGAACTCGGGACTCGGCAAAGCGATCACGTACCTGCTGAGACATTGGCGGCCATTGACGCTGTTTCTGCGGCAAGCCGGAGCCCCGATCGACAATAACATCGTCGAGAGGGCATTGAAACGAGCGGTGCTGCACAGAAAGAACGCACTGTTCTATCGGACGATCAACGGGGCGCAGGTGGGGGATCTCTTCATGACTCTGATCCACACCTGCCAGTTGGCCGGCGCGAACTCCTTCGACTACCTGATCGATCTTCAGCGGCATGCCAAGGAACTGGCGGCCAACCCCGCGGAGTGGATGCCCTGGAATTACCGTGAGACGCTGGAGCGGGCGGGAGTACGCCGCGAAGCGCGGCTGGACGATCGCGATGCAGGTTCGTGAGGTCAGGTCCGGAGCGGTCAAGCGGCAAGCACGTGAGCAAATGCTCGATGCCGCGCGGCGCCGGGAGATCGATGTAGTGCTGGTGTGGCGTCTCGACCGCTGGGGCCGGTCGGTGACGGACCTGCTGGCGACGCTGCAGGAACTGGAGCATCTCGGAGTCGGTTTCATATCGCTGACCGAAGCTCTGGACGTGACCACTCCGGCGGGTCGCGCGATGGCCGGATTACTCGCTATTTTCGCTGAATTCGAAAGGGAGATTCTGCGGGAGCGAACTCGGGCTGGGCTCGCCCAGGCCCGGCAGAACGGTAAACGGCTCGGTCGGCCAATGACCGCAGGACTTCAGGCCGCTGAGATCCGGAAACTGCACCGCGACGGCGTCGCCAAAGCGGAGATCGCCCGCCGGCTTCAGGTCGGGCGAACATCGGTGCGTCGTATCCTCGGAGAAAAGGGCCGATCATGAGCAGTCCCTCAATCGAATTCCACAAGATCTGGATCGACCAGTGTGCCGCGACGGAAGACATCCGTGAGAGCTTCGGGCCGGAAAACGCGCTGGATTATCTGATCGGCGAGAAACTCCTCACGTTCCTTTTGGTGTCGGAACGAGATCCGCAGTTCGCTGCGGAGGTGCCGGCGTTCGTCGATGAAATCCGGCGCATCTTTACAGCTGCGGAGATCGGGGACTATCTCGATCACCTGGAGCGTAAAAAGTTCCTTGCGCCGCCCGAACCGCATCCGGACATCGATCCAGAGGACGAAATCGATGACGAGCCCTGGCACGACAACCCTGTGACAGGTGCCGAAGAACTACTCCGGTTCTCACGTGCGCGACACCTTCTCCTGCCGTAACCGTCCGTCCTGGCTGACTTACGCAGGCTTGCCGAAAACTCAC
>QHBR01000308.1 GCA_003244015.1 Hyphomicrobiales bacterium
ATCCCGCATTCCCCAGATAGCGTGATATTTCGTAGAGCCAAGGGGGCGATTCAGCTATAATACTCAATATGTTATTTAAGTAGCGTGCCAGCGACTGATTTCCCCGATTTGATATTGGGCTGAATTGGGTACTCGGAACGGGCCTATTGCCGAAATTTTTTCAGCTTCGACTTGCCGAGCGGGGTCAAGGGGTGCCTTCGAAGAAGACGCTGAATGCCAAGAACCTCGAGTCGCTTGGAGCACAACGTCTGGCCGAGCTGCTGATCGAGGTCAGCACCAGCAACGCCGCGGTGAAACGGCGACTCCGGTTAGAGCTAGCTGGTTCCCAAAGTCCGGGCGAGCTCGCAAAGGAGATTCGCAAACGGCTGACGACCATTGCGCGATCCCGAACCTTTGTTGATTGGCAAAATCGAAGGACGTTGATCGACGATCTCGAAGCGCAGCGCCGCGCCATTGTGAATCAGATAGCCAACACCGACCCGTCCGAATCCCATGAATTAATGTGGCGGTTTATGGCGCTCGCCAATTCCATTTTTGAACGCTGCGATGACAGTAGTGGAATGGTCATTGGCGTCTTCCACACGGCATGCCGTGATCTTGGCGAGATCGCTTTGGCTGCGCAGGTTGATCCGGAAGAACTCGCTGGACGCGTTTTCAATGCGCTAAACAAAAATGACTACGGTCAGTATGACGAACTCATTGACGTTCTCTCCCCAGCGCTTGGGTCGCCCGGTCTCGCCCAACTGAAGGAGCGTTTCCTTGAATTGTCGGAGGCGCCACCGGAAAGGCCCAAAGACAAGGATCGTAAAGTGATCGGCTGGAGCACCGGCGGTCCCCTCTACGCTGACGAAATAACCGACCGACGACACCAGAGCACCATTCGATTGGCGTTGCAAGAAATTGCCGACGCCCAGGGTGACGTTGATGGATTCATCGCGCAGCAGAGTGAGAAATCCAGGACCGTGCCAAGTGTTGCATCTAAAATCGCCCGTCGACTTCTCAATACGGGCCGTTTGGAGGAGGCCTGGACAGCGATCAACGCCATAGACGAAAGCAAGCCCGGTTGGATTCCGTTTGAATGGGAAGAGGTGCGTCTCGATTTGATGGAGACACTGGGACGCAAAGATGATGCGCAGAGGTTTCGTTGGCAATGCTTTGAACGGGGGCTCAACGGCGACCATCTGCGCGCTTTTCTCAAGAGATTGCCTGATTTCGATGATCTCGAGGCAGAAGAGCGCGCCATGTCCTACGCGCTTAGATTTCCAGGCGTGCATCAGGCTTTGGCATTCTTAGTGTCCTGGCCCGCACTGGATAAGGCTGCGACCCTCGTGACCGAGCGTTCCGCAGAGCTGGAGGGTAACCATTACGAAATTCTGTCACCTGCAGCAGACGCGCTTGCAGCCAAACATCCGCTTGCCGCAACTCTCCTCCTTCGAGCAATGATCGATTTTGCACTAAAAGAAAATCGAGTGAAGCGGTACCGTCACGCAGCTCGCCATCTCCTGGAATGTGCAGGCCTCGCGGCCGCCATCAATGACTTCGGCCGCGTCGAACCTCATGACCGTTACAGGGCACGGTTAAAAGCTGAATATGGTCGCAGAACCTCATTTTGGTCGCTGATTTCTTGAGCGGCTACAGTATTGAATGAGCCTTCGCCTCTAACGACCAATCAAAAAGGTTGCGCGCGCAACCTTGATAAGGCGTCTGGTTCGGTGACTTTGACTTACCGTTACAAACACCCGAAGCAGATGACGCGACAATCCAAATGAAGCCGCAGCCAAAACCATCTACTCAGGAAGTGCTGGCGGGCCTCGTCGAGCGCGTCACTTACCACAATGAGGAGAACGGTTTCTGCGTTCTGCGGATCAAGGCACGCGGCCACCGCGAACTCGTCACGGTGATCGGGCATGCCGCGGTGATCTCTGCCGGCGAGTGGGTCACCGCATCGGGGGAATGGATCAATGACCGCACTCATGGCCAGCAGTACAAGGCGAAGTTTTTAAAAGCCTCGGAGCCGACTTCGCTCGACGGCATCGAGAAATACCTCGGCTCCGGGATGATTCGCGGCATTGGGCCGGTCTACGCCAAGAAGCTGGTGCGTGCATTCGGCGAGAAGGTGTTCGATACCATCGAGGCAGAGCCCGAGCGCCTGCGCGAGGTACCGGGCATTGGTCCGGTACGAGCCGATCGCATCAGCGCGGCTTGGGCCGAGCAGCAGATCGTCCGCGAAATCATGGTCTTCCTGCATAGCCACGGTGTCGGCACGGCGCGGGCGGTGCGAATTTATAAGACCTACGGCGCGGACGCCGTGCAGATCATGTCGGAGAACCCATATCGCCTGGCGCGTGACATTCGCGGGATTGGCTTCAAGACTGCCGATGCGATCGCCATGAAGCTAGGGATCGATAAAACGGCGATGATCCGGGTCCGCGCCGGCATCTCCTATGCGCTGACCGAGGCCATGGACGAAGGCCATTGCGGCTTGCCAACGGATGAGCTGGTGCCGCTTGCCGAGAAGCTGCTCGAAGTCCCGGTGGAACTGATCCGCACCGCGCTTGGTCTGGAACTGACAGAGGGCACGGTCATCGCCGATAGCGTTGGCGAAACGCCCTGTGTATTTCTGGCAAGTCTGCATCGGGCGGAGCGCGCCATCGCCGACCGGCTGACGTGGCTTGCGAACGGCATGCTGCTGCCCTGGCCCTGGATCGATCCGGACAAGGCCTTGCCGTGGGTCGAGGAACGTATCGGACTTGCCCTTGCCGAAAGCCAGGATGCCGCGATCCGGCTCGCACTGACGTCCAAGGTGCTGGTCATGACCGGCGGCCCCGGCGTCGGCAAGACCACCATCGTCAAAGCCATTCTGCGCATACTCGCAGCGAAGGGGATGAGGCTTCTGCTATGCGCCCCGACCGGCCGTGCCGCCAAGCGTATGACCGAGGCGACTGGTTTTGAGGCCAAGACCATCCACCGGCTGCTGGAGGTCGACCCCCAAGGCGGCGGCTTCAAACGCGGCGACGATAACCCGCTCGAGTGCGACCTGCTGATTGTCGACGAGACCTCCATGGTCGACATCATGCTGATGCAGGCGCTCATGAAGGCCGTGCCGGACAAGGCCGCCCTTTTGATCGTGGGCGACATCGACCAACTTCCTTCCGTTGGGCCAGGCCAAGTGCTGGCCGACGTCATCTCATCCGGCGCTGTGCCCGTGGTGTGCCTCACCGAAGTATTCCGGCAGGCCGCGCAAAGTCGCATCATCACCAGCGCCCATCGCATCAACCAGGGCTTTATTCCCGATCTTAGCGCACCCGGAGCCGATAGCGACTTCTACTTCGTGCCGGCAGACGATCCCGAAACTGCCGTGCCGCGCATCGTTGAGCTGGTGAAGACAAGGATTCCCAAGCGCTTTGGCCTCGACCCCATTCGCGACATCCAGGTTCTGTGCCCCATGAACCGAGGTGGCATCGGCGCACGCTCGCTCAACATTGAACTGCAAGCGGCGATGAACCCCGCCGGAGAGCGCAAGGTCGAGAGGTTCGGTTGGACTTTTGCGCCTGGCGACAAGGTGATGCAGATCGAGAACGACTACGACAAGGAGGTCTATAACGGCGACATCGGCTACATCGACGATGTTGATCCCGATGATGGCGAGCTCACCGCCAGCTTCGATGGCCGCGCCATCACCTACGGGTTCGGCGAACTCGACACACTGGTTCCGGCCTACGCCGCGACCATCCACAAAAGCCAGGGCTCGGAATATCCGGCCGTGGTCATCCCGGTCATGACGCAGCACTACGCCATGCTGCAGCGAAATTTGCTTTATACCGGCGTCACTCGGGGCAAGAAGCTGGTCGTGCTGGTCGGTCAGAAGAAGGCTGTCGCCATCGCGGTTCGCAACGTGTCGGGGCGGCGGCGGTGGTCGAAGTTGAGTGAATGGCTGGCATCAAAAAAATCTAACGATCCTGATAACAGAGAAGACGGATTGGGCATAAGGCCGGTCTGAAGATTGTTTGAAGCGTGTCGTCATACCGCGTCGATGTGCCGGACGTTTTGGAATGTTATGCGCCGACGCAACGTTCTGTCGTCCGTCCTGCGCCGAACTCACGGGAACAACATGTCCGTCATCAGCGCACGAGCGGAAAGGATATGCTCGTTGCGAGATTTTCTTGGGTTGACCCTGGCTGTGTAAAAACGCGCGGGTCGATGTGATTCTTGCGGTATGATTCCTGCGCGATTTGCGGAGGAATCGGATGAAGCGCTTTGTTGAGGAGATGGATCGCGGGCAGAGCACACTGTTTCCTGAATGCCTGGAAGATTGGATTTGCGAGGATAATCCGGTTCGCGTGATTGATGTCTTTGTAGGGGGGCTCGATCTGGCCGAGCTTCGGTTTTGCGGGGTTGATCCCGAGTCCACCGGCCGGCCTTCGTACCATCCGTCGGTGCTGTTGAAGCTCTACATTTACGGTTATCTCAATCGGGTTCAGTCGAGCCGCCGGCTTGAGCGTGAGGCTTGCCGCAACGTTGAGATGATGTGGCTCGCCGGTCGGCTGGTTCCTGATCACAAGACGATTGCCGATTTCCGCAAGGATAACGGGCCTGCGATACGCAAGGTGTGCGCGCAGTTCGTTGCCGTTTGTCGAGAGATAGGCCTTCTGACGAAGGCGAGCGTCGCCATCGACGGCAGCAAGTTCAAAGCAGTCAACAATCGCGACAAGAATTTCACGCGCGCGAAGATGGCGCGCCGGCTTGCTCAAATCGAGGAGAGCGTGGCGCGGTATCTGAGCCAGCTCGACACCGCCGACCTGCAGGAACCAACGGAAGCCCTCGCTGCGAAGACGGCGCACCTCAAGGAGAAGCTTGCCAAGCTGGCGACCGAGATGCAGCGCTTGAAAGCAATCGAGAAGGAGATGTTGTCCTCGCCCGATCAGCAAATTTCTCTGACCGACCCTGATTCACGTTCGATGGCGACGAGCGGGCGCGGCTCGGGCGTCGTCGGCTATAACGTGCAGGTCGCTGTGGATACGGAGCATCATCTGATCGTCACGCACGAGGTGACGAATACCGGCTCGGATCGCTCACAACTTGCCAAGGTCGCATCGCAAGCGAAGGACATTCTTGGTGCTGACCATCTCGATGCCGTTGCGGATCGCGGCTACTTCAACAGCCCCGAGATTCTGGCATGCGAGCAAGCTGACATTACGGTGACGCTGCCGAAGCCGATGACATCGGGCGCGAAGTCGGATGGCCGTTTCGGCAAGCAAGATTTCGTTTATCTGCCGACTGAGGATGTCTATCGCTGCCCAGTGGGCGAGAAGCTGGCCTATCGTTATACGAACGAGGAGGATGGCAAGACGCTGCGCCGCTACTGGACGACGGCATGCCCGCGCTGCCCGCTCAAATCCCGGTGTACGACAGGACCCGAGCGGCGGATCACGCGATGGGAACACGAGCACGTGCTCGAAGTGGTGCAGCAGCGTCTCGATGAGAACCCGCAGGCGATGCGGGTGCGCCGCGAGACAGTCGAGCATCCCTTCGGTACGCTCAAGATGCGGATGGGTGCGACGCACTTTCTAATGAAGCGCCTGCCGAAGGTTGCTACCGAGATGGCCCTGCACGTGCTCGCCTACAATCTCACGCGGGTCATGAACATCCTCGGCGTGAAGTCGCTCATCGCGGCGATCCAGACGTGAGGGGTACGCATCGGCGCCACCAGATCGCTCACGGCGGACCGGGCAAATCACGTCGATTCCAGCTCGCAATTGCGACAACATGCTAAGTTGAGCTTGCCGTCGCCGATCTCCCTCGGCCGAAACGTTTTCACACGACCAAGACCCTTTGATAAACAGTGCGTACTCACTACTACAGCCCAAAGGATGCGAGGCATTCGGCCGCTTCTTTTTGTGTCTCATCGCTATGGCCTCACACCGCCGAGCGCCAATGAAGGGCGAAAAGATACCCGTCCACATCTTGATAGATGAAATTGAAAACTATCTTGGTACTACGACAGCTGATAGCAACTTTACGGGTATCCTTGAGCAGTGCAGAAAACAAAAAGTCGCTGTAACGGTCGCGCATCAATATCTCTCCCAGCTAGGCCAACGCACCATCGACACCCTGCAAGGCGTCGCCATCAAATGCGCCTCGGCTCTCACTGACCGTGATGCTCACACCATGGCTAGGGCATGAGAACCAAGCCAGAGTTTTTGGAGCACCAGCGCCGGGGATCTTTTGGTATGTACGTCCGTAACACTACAGCCACGGCTATATCTATAAAGGTGCCCTTTGGTGTGATGGAGGCCATGCCTCGCATGTCTGCCAAAGAGCAAGAGTATATCCGCGATATCATGCGCGAACGATACTCCACCACTCGACAACCTCCCACGCCCGGCATTCCCGACCCCATTCCTCCTTCACCGGGAAAGCCGGTATCAGAACCTCCCAAACCCCAGCCTGTTGAAAACGACCCCACCAAAAAAGCAGAAGAATGGTGATATAATCAATATTGTACGGAAACGCATAGAGGGCATACTAATACACTATGTCTCGTAACGAACGTTGCCCTCTTTGAAATCTCATCTAACTAGCGAGGTATGGAAGACCAACCGAAAAAATATCACAAATACTCTCGATGGGAGCGCGGGGAGGCTCGCCCTATTCAGATCATTCCCCGCGACCTCGACATCCTCCACAAGCTCTTTATTCACGGTGCATTATCATCCGACATGCTCCACCAGCTTGTCTCTCCCCGGATCACCCTCAAGAGCCTTTCCCACAGATTTAAAAACCTACACCGAAAGCCGAATGCATTTATAGATCGTCCCCCACAACAAAAGGGCGTCTACAATGCCCACTATCGGCCTCTCGCCTACGCTATCAACCCCAAAGGCATACAAGTTTTAAAAGACTTCGGCCGCGTAACTTCGGCCGCGTATCGGATCGA
>QHBR01000012.1 GCA_003244015.1 Hyphomicrobiales bacterium
GGTATTTTTCGAGATGCCCGAAGCTATATCTATTTGCTCTCAGCAGGCTGCGCTGCGCCATGACCTTATGGGGCGCATCTATCATTGGCTCCTGCATCACGCAAAGTATCTCGGAACCTACTACACCTCTGTTTCTTCCGCGACGCTTTTGCTCAAACTCACGCTTGCTGCGAAGTGGTCGCAGGATTTTGGTGATCCGGTTCAACTCGCATCCTTCAAGGTTGCGGATTTGGCTTGTGGCACCGGAACGCTACTGATGGCAGCCGCACAAGCCTTGTCGGATGTTTACATCCGCACACGCGCGGATCAAGGCTTGCCGCTCGAACTCAAAGACATGTCAACCTTGCATCGGGCGCTCATGGAGAACGTTCTTCACGGATACGACGTTCTGCCATCGGCCGTGCATCTGACTGCCTCGACACTTGCAATGCTCGCACCTGAAGTCGCTTTCGTTCGAATTCAGCCCTGCTTTGCGCCAATGAGGTTCAGGTGCGAGGGGTGGTTTTCGCCTGTCCTGCCTGATGAACTGCGACAAACGTTTCGCGGACGAGGTTGAACAGACGCGGCGGCAGGAATCCGAATTCGTAGTTGTCTGTCTTCGGCACTTTTCTCAGGTCATAGCCCGGCCACACGAATTCGTTGCCCTCGGCGATCACAATCCATGAACGTTGGTCGTTGGTCATCGAGACCAAGGTGCTTTTTCACAGGTAGCGGAATTTCAACAGCGGTCTTTGGATCGGTCGGCGCGGAATGCGTAATAGGCAAGACAGTGATGACCGTCGCATTGTCACTGTCGCGCGTCACGCAGAGAACGATGACGCTCGGACGATCCTTGAGACCTTCCTCCTGCCCGGCGCGATGCTCGTCATGCCAAAGGTATGCGTAATTAAGAACGAGACCGGGCTCAGGTGTTGGAATCCCCATGTCATTTTCTACTTGGGGTCCAGCAAGGCGTTAAGATGATCGTGACGGGCATCCATCCGTGTTTCGGCGATCTGGCGTACTTTGTCACCGGAAAGGTCAACTGTTGCGAAGCTGCGCCGTTGCGCCCTGAAGCGCTCGAATTCCTGATACTCGTCTGGCGGCACGAAATAGCCCGTGATCTGCCCGTGGCTCGTTACCGGCACGGCTCCCCGTTGCGCGAGCATACGATAGCGCCCGAAATTGCGCGTGAATTCCGCTGCAGGGACGGCCGGGGTCTTTGCCATGTCGGTATCCGTGATGACGTTCTTCATAAATCCAATATACACAAATTACACGAAAAGCGCAAGTCGCGTAACTTACGCTCAATTGCTAGCATGCAAAATGGTGCACTTAGCGCAATAGCCCCGGCGCTCCTTGACGCGTTGCTGTTGGGCAAGGGCCTCGTGCGCCTCGGCTGCGGTGGGGTAGGGAATCGCCCGCTCCTGTCCGGCCCGGCCGATGCGT
Source organism: Hyphomicrobiales bacterium (assembly GCA_003244015.1). GTDB lineage: Bacteria > Pseudomonadota > Alphaproteobacteria > Rhizobiales > Beijerinckiaceae > Methylocapsa. The sequence goes on from QHBR01000012.1 coordinate 1,429, forward strand.
CCCCATTCCCGGATAAAGCACCATTGCCCGAAAAGGTCTGGCTGCACGTCGAGTCGGTAAAACCGGCGCATGTTCTTCGCGGGGTCGGTGCGGTGCAGGATGATGGCGCTCATACCTGAAGTCTTGCTCATAGTAGAATTCGCTCGACTTCATCGAGCGTCACTTCCTCGGCACGGCGGTCATAGAGCTGCGTCGTGCGAGTCGAGGCATGGTTCGCCATCTGCGCGGCTTTTTCGAGCGTGCCGCCGTTCTTCAGATAAGCGGTGACGCCCGTCGCGCGAAAGGTATGGTTGCCGACGCGCGTGGTGATGCCTGCGGATTTGGCGCGCCGCTGAAGCATTTCATAGGCGTTCGCCTGGGGCAGGGGATTGCCGGTGAGCTGGCCGGTCGCGCGGCTATAGGTCTGGAACAGGACCGCCTTCGGGTCGTTCGCGAGTCCGGCACCGTCGATATATTCATGCAGGTAGGTTTCGAGATTGTGATGACAGGGCATGGCGTGCTGCTTGCCGCCTTTCTCCTGTAAGCGCAGCCATAGCCGCCGGTTCTGCGTGTACACGTCCTCGACACGCATGCCGATCGCAGCGCCAATGCGCGCGAAGGAATAGACCATGAGGCCGACGAGCGCGCGGTCGCGCAGGCCGATGACAGTCGTGGTGTCGATCGTGTCGATGAGCTGGCGTGCCTCGGCCGGATCGAGCACCGGCGTCTTGCCGCGCCGTACGATATGGCGCGGTCCACGCACGGCAGCGGCCGGATTGGTTGGCATGATCTGGCCGATCACCATCCAGTCGAACAAATGACGCAAGGCGGCGAGGCGCAGCTTGGCGGTCGGCGCGGATCGCGCCTTCTGCAGCTGCTCGATATAGGCCGCGACATGCACACTCTCGATTGCCGTGATTTGGCTGACGCCGTGCGCCGTAAGCCAGTCGAAGAATTCGACGGCCGCGCGCGCATAGGCGCGGCGCGTGTTGGGATTCCTGATCTGGGCAGTGAAGAATTCAAAGAAACGGTAGGAGGCGCGTTCGCCGGCGGCGGCGATTAGGGCAGGGGTGCGGTCGGTAAAGACGACAAGCTGATTCACTTGACCGTCTCCTGAATTGCAGCGAGCACTTCTTCCGCTAATTCGACCCGCCGCTTGTGATCATGCAAGTCGCGGTCGTACTTGAACCTCCGCCCCGCCAATTCCTTGTCGAACTCGAACTTGCGCTCCGCTAATTTTTGATCGAAGGCCAGCTTCTCATGGTGCATCGCTTTCGCTGCACCCGTGGTAATGAAAAAACCGATTACTGTAACGATGCTGGAGATCGCAGCAGCGACGACGGCCGGTCCAATCAAAGTCGTCCAGTGCTCTGTAATCCACTCCATCGAAGCGCTCTTGATTGTATGTGATAAAGACATTATCACATACGAAACGAGCCAAGGCAAGAGCCTTTGGATTTTCTTGCTTTGTACGGATTAAATCCGTATACTGAAGCTAGAGGTGAGCTATGGCGCGAGAACATGTTGACAATGGGCGGGTCGAGCTGCGGCTCCGGCCCGAAGATAAGGCCGTGCTGGCGCGCGCCGCCGCGCTGGAGCGGCTCGACCTGACCAGCTTCATCCTGCGCGCCGCGCTGCCCCAGGCGCAGGCGGTCATCACGGAAGCCGAAAAACTGCTTCTGTCGGAACGCGATTCCTTGCGCGTGCTCGATCTGCTCGAAAATCCGCCAGACCCTCCCGCGCGCCTGATCCGCGCCGCCAAGGCGGGTTTCGTGCTTGAATGACAGCCCTCATTTGGGAAGAGGGGCCGATTGCCAAAAACCACGACCGCACAGCGTTCGACTGCGGCGAGGACAGTCTCAATACCTATCTGAAACGCTACGCGCGCCAGAACCATGAAAGCGGCGGCGCAAAATGTTTCGTGGCGACGCCACGCGATGTGCCCACGCACATCCTCGGCTTTTACACGCTGAGTCCGGCCTCGGTTGAATTCAGCCGCGCACCCGCCGTCGTCACGCGCGGACTCGGCCACTATGAAATCCCCGTCTATCGTCTCGGCCGCCTCGGCGTCGATCGCAGTGTGCAGGGACGCGGACTTGGCGGGCGGCTTCTCGTGCGCGCGGCCGAGCGTTGCATGACGGTCGCGCAAGAAGTGGGCGGGGTGGCGCTGCTGATCGACGCCAAAAGCGATCGTGCCGCGCAGTGGTACGAAAGCTATGGCGCGATGCGCCTCCTCGATGCGCCGCTCTCTCTCGTGCTGCCGTTCGCCATGGCGATCAAAGCGCTGAAACAAGGGAACTAGGCGGGTTCGAAAACGCCCCGGAATCCCGCGCTGAACACGCGAATTATCGGAACTCGGAGAGGTCAACAAACATTTGGAAGAAAGGCATGGTTCAGACGCTTCCCCGGCTCAGATAGATTGCGGCTTTTCAAATGGATAACCAGACTATCCTGATCTCTGGCGCTGGAATCGCCGGGCCGACACTGGCGTTTTGGCTGAAGGCGGCGGGGTTCACGCCAACTGTCGTCGAGTGTGCTCAAGCGCTCCGTACAGGCGGCTATGTAATTGACTTCTGGGGGCTCGGTTATGACGTTGGCGAGCGCATGGGATTAACAGCCGATATTGATCGCATCGGTTACCACATGCGTGAGATGCGGATTGTCGACGACCGAGGCGAGCGCCTGACTGGCTTCGGGACGAAGGTCTTCCGTGAGTTGACCGGCGGACGATTTGTAACGCTCGGGCGCAGCGACCTTTCCAGCTTGGTGTTCCAGAAGATGAAAGGCGCGACGGAAGTCATGTTCGGCGATGAGATCGTCGGCGTTCAAGAGCAAGCGGATCATGTGGGGGTTCAATTCAAACATGCCGGCGAGCGCCGGTTCGATCTGGTGATCGGCGCGGATGGCCTGCATTCGAATATTCGCAGGCTCGTATTCGGTTCTTAGGATCGGTTTGAGAAGTCGCTCGGCTATGTGGTCGCCGCGTTCGAGGTCCGAGGGTATCGTCCTCGCGACGAAAATGTGTACGTGATGTATGACGAGCCAGGCCGGATGCTTGGGCGCTTTGCATTGCATGACGATCGGACGCTGTTCTTGTTCGTCTTTGCCACCGACGACATCGACCCTCAAAGCGCGATGCTCGACTTGACCGCGCAAAAAGCGATGCTGCGCGAGAGGTTTGGCGGGGGAAGGTGGGAATGCCCGCGCATCCTTGGCGAGCTGGATCGCACACAGGAGCTCTATTTCGACCGGGTCAGCCAGATCAGGATGGATCGCTGGTCGCAAGGCCGCATTGCACTCGTCGGCGACGCCGCCTTCTGCGTGTCCTTGGTGGCAGGACAAGGTTCGGCCCTTGCGATGACGGCGGCCTATGTGCTAGCAGGCGAACTCGCCAAAGCAGGCGGCCAGCACGAGGATGCGTTTCGCGCATACAAAGTTCTGCTGCGGCCCTACATCGCCGCCAAGCAAAGAGGCGCCGTGCGTTTTGCCAGTTCGTTCGCGCCAAAGACCAGATGGGGCCTCTTCCTGCGCAATCAGGTGATAAAGGCGTTCAGCATACCGGGGCTGGCGGGTTCACCATCGGCCGGGACATCATCGACACTCTCGAATTGCCAGACTACCGAATTGAAGAACGAATTGAAGAAGCTACGAAGAGGACCTACACTCGGTCGCCTGAGGATTGACGTCGCCGCGATCCGCCGAAAAGAACGATCATGAGCGAGATTCGCGCACTTTTTATCATTTCCTTCATAGCTGTTCTCGCGCCGTTGGCCGCCCAATTGACGGCGTTAATTACGGCGTTAATTCTAGTGCCAGCGGTTGTCCTGGAATTAGTGCTTGGAATATTGATCGGCCCTAGTGGTATTGGTTGGATTACGAGCGACGACACCGACACCATTGGATTTCTTGGTGAATTCGGCCTCATATTCTTGTTTTTCCAGGCGGGGTTCGAGTTCAACCCGGAAAAAATTGGAGCCCCGGCGCTTCGTCTTGGCGCACTCGCCTGGCTCGCTGCGCTCGCCCTGAGCGCCATTTTCGCGGGACTGCTTTACACCATAGGATTATTGCACGCGCCTCTGCTCATCGCCCTTGTGCTGCCAACGACCTCCTTCGGCATACTCATTCCTATGTTCCGCGAAACCGGCGAGATTGAGAGCAATTTTGGCCGCTATGTTCTCGGATCGGCAGCCATAGGCGAACTCGGTCCCATTATCCTGGCCCCGCTGGTGCTAGCGCAGGCGCACCAGCACCTGCGTCAGACTCTATTAAGCATGGATTTTCTGGCACTCGCGATCGGAGTGATCATTCTCGCAAGGAGCCTGCGCTCGGAGGGACTGTCGCGCATGATCGCGCACTGGATGAGCGATAGCTCCATTCTGCCGGTCCGAATTTCGCTCTTGCTTCTCCTCTGGCTCACCTCGCTCGCCGATAAACTCGGCATGGAGATGGTTCTCGGCGCCTATACGGCTGGAATGGTGATCTCAAGTCTGACCAAGGTGACGATACTCCAGTATCGCTTGACATCTATCGGCTCGGGATTTTTTATTCCATTGTTTTTCATAATTAGCGGCGTCGAATTCGACCTGCCAGGTCTCGTCACTAGTCCGGCAAGCCTTGCCCGCCTTATCCTCTTTTGTGCGGGCTTTCTATTTGTCCGCATTCTTCCAGTTCTCTTGTATAAACGCGTGCTCCCCGAGCGTGATCTGCTTCCGCATGCTCTCTTTTCTTCCACAACGCTGCCGCTTGTCGTCGCGGTGACGTATTTGGGCGTTCGAACGGGCGACATGCTGCCCGAGAATGCATCCGCCCTCGTCGGTGCGGCCGTCATAACGGTCGCCGTTTTTCCGGCCTTTGCCCTTTTGCTTCGGGCAAAGTCCGAAGGAGTGCAACCGAATGGCACCGTGGTCATCGCCGTCCACCGCGTCGCTGATTTGGCTTCGGCACTGTTTTCTCGTTTTATCGTCTTCATTTCTCAGAAAAATTGGCGAAAGCCATGACCGCGACATGGCGATCCGGCGGCTCGCTCACGGCGGCGCCGTCCGAAATGTCCCATAGCTTGCTAAAAACTTTGAATACACGCTCGCCAGGATAATAATCATGCGGTCATCGAAATTGGGAGTCGTGGCGAGCGGGATCACTCATGAAAAATCAACGCGAAGATTGCTGGCGCAGATCGTGAAGCGGATAAAGGGCTACGAGGGCTTTGGTGCACGCGAACGCCACGCAAGGTGACGAACGCCTTAGAACATAAGGTGCGACATGGGACTGAAAGATGCATGGCATAGGCTAAGGATGACCTGGAATTTTGCCGTCGGGGTGTTGATCGGCGGTGCTGGTGGCGTAGCGGCGTCCTTCTTTTGGCTTGCCGCCCATCCATCGAATCCACCTACGCCAGCCCATGTTATAGCAGCAGCGCCGGTCGGTTCTTCGGGGCCGCCGCCTGGCGCAGGACCGCCGCCGGGATGGCATTTTGTGCCGAACGGCGTGGGAGGCTGCGCGGACAAATATGGATGCGCCAGACCGTCGTTTGAATCCGATTTTTGGGAGTGGGTAGCATTCGGCGTGCAGGATTGTGCGGACGAGCACGGGTGTGCGCGACCATGGTTGCCAGCGCCGCCGCCCCGACAGGCGGGAGAGAAGCCCAAGGGGCCGGAGAAAAAGGGAGAAAATCCGGAAGCTGAATCGGAAAGCGACGCCGGGTCGCAACCGGGCGGCGGCGGTGCCATTCCTGCGGGACATGAGTTGCCGTCAAGGCCGAACCAGATGGGACCGGCAACGCCGCCCCCAGATCGTCGTTAACTCCAGACCACAGAAGCGTGTGAAAAAGCCAGCGGGCGTCGCAACGCCCGTCATGTGCAGAATTCAAGCAGACCGTGTGAAAACTACTTT
>QHBR01000044.1 GCA_003244015.1 Hyphomicrobiales bacterium
CTCCACATTGGTGGACCGCATAGTCATCATGGAATGTTCCTCTATGCTCGGAGTGGTTGACACTCGTAAGACATGCGAGCGCCCGAAATGCAATGCCCTAACGTGGAACCGGTCAGCCTTTCTCGGTCCGTTTCCAGATTGCTAACAGGGGCCGAATTGACTTACCTGGCAACCATGGTCGCGCACACCCGTGCTCGTCCGCACAATCCTGCACGTCGAATGCTACGCAAGCGTCGTCCAAGCCTGCCGCCCTGAGTTCTACGACGGTCCGCTCGATCACGCGCTGTTGTTCGGCTGCTCGCCTTTTCCATTCCGCAGGTGTTCCACGCGCCGGGGCGGCAGCCCCGCTTCACAAGCAGACCACACGCTGTTGATCCTGACTTCTGTGGCGAGACGAATAGATCACCTTCGGCATGTATGAGTCTGGCTCGTTTGGCCTGTCTTTGAGGGATATTCTGTCGGGGATGAGCATTTTCTTTACAAGCCTGCTCTGTCGTTTCTTGCATGTCCGTTTGGTGCAGAGATATTTGCAGTATGGTTTTCCGTCATCACTGTACAACCATTTGTATATGGCGTTCTTGCCAACACGCGGTGTCACTCCCTCTTTCTTCATCCTGCCTGCGATCTCGTCTGGGGAACGGAGTCGCTTGAGTTCTTTGATGATGCATTTCCTCAATATGGGATCATTCGCGATCTTCATGCCGGGGCACTTGCTGTGGGTGCGCCTCTCTTCGGCATCCTCTTGCGCGCGATCGGCACTGTACCGCCATGTCTTTCGAGGGTACCGATTCAACTCCCGTGAGATGGTTGCCGGATCGACTCCCAGTACTTCCGCGATCTCTTGTTGCTCATGACCATATCCGTAGAGGGCATGGATGCGATCACGATCTGGAGCTTTTAAATGACTGAATCCTTTGCGTTTGTTCATACAATTGCACCTTAGCGCAATTGCATTTCAAAGGGGAATTTTCACCTAACAGGCCGTAGGTCGCATCAACATCATCGGCCTGATCGACGCGGGTTCTGACCATGCCAACGGAACCACGGAAGCTCATGCCCGGCGCAAACGAGTAAACGACGCCGCCGCTGTAGCGTTGCGTTTTCGCACGATCATCAGACACTCCCAGTTCTTGACGCAGATTCATGTACGACGCACCGAGTTTGAACGGGCCGGTGGTGTAATCGACACCACCATCCCAAACTCTGCGGGCGAAGTTGCCTTTAAAGCCCATGTCGTCATGGGTATAAACGAGGCCCACGCCGAACGCTGCGAAGTTGACATCAGCGCCAAGGTTCCACTGGTCGCGGCCTTGACGGTCCCCTAAGGTTGCTTCACCCGCGTTGTGAACACCGTTACCATTGGTATCGATGTAAAGCAGTGAACCGCCGTTGGTGGTGTCGTTAAGGTGAGTCCAGCCGCCGCCGAGGTTCAGGCCAACGTCATTGAATTTTCCTTCCCAACGGCCCGCCAGTTCCCAAGCGGAGCCGATTCCATCGGCGCTGCCATTTTTGAGGGAGTTGCCGAAGGAGCGGGAAGCAACGTCATTCTTGCTATTCGCCTGAGCCTGAGGCGTATAGGATACGCCCGCTTGGAAGCCGGAGAACACGGGCGTCAGATAGGTCAGTTTATCCGCATGTCTGGTGGCGTCCTGAGCGTAATCCATCTTGAAAAGATCAGCGAACAGGCCCGTGCTGAAAGAGGAGCCAGCAAGCACGTCGCCCGCAGAAGCGCCGCCGCTTCCATCAAGATCAAAAACGAGCGCATTAAGGGCAAGGTTGCCGCCGTTGTTGATGAAGTTTGAGGCAAGACCAACCAGACCCGGCGCAGCGTTATAATTAACCGGGTTCACATACTGGCGGATACCATCGACGTTGCTGTCTGCCGAAGGTGCGGTGACTTGCAAGAGGTAAGCGGCACCGTCTTCGTCGCCGAAGTTGACGCGGCCCCAGTTGCCGGAAAAGTAGGCGTAAGATTCGTCGACTCGGAAGCTGTCGCCCGCATCGGCCATAGCTTCGGCGTGAACGCCGACCGTCAGGCCGTTGTCCAAGGTGGTTTCACCCGTAAAGTGAATTTCGGTGTCGCGCAGAATGTCGAAATGACGAACCGGCGTAGCTTCATCGGGAGCCGTGGCAGGAACATCCTTTTGCGTATCTGGGCTGTCCCAAGAGACATACCTTTGAAGTGACCGGCGACGCCGAGTTGCAGCGTGGCGTGTGCCGGGGCTGCAAAGGTTAAACCGAGAGCGACGTCAGCAGTGCCGACTAAAAGACGTTTCATAGTTTCCTCCAATATGGAAAAGTATTGCAACAGAAGTGTCAGAATAGAATTCCGAAACCTATACATCTATCGAACATACAAAGGCGATTAACAAGGCTTAGTTGCTTGCGTGTTGCTTTTTTCAGACAGTGAGTTGCAAAAATATCACACAATTAATCTTGAAATTGATATCTAAAAACTATAAAAATTGGTCGTCTGCATGACTCCAATCACGCAAGACATGCCCCGGAACCCGGCAAGGGGTCCGGGGCGACTTTTTTTCCTGCCGTGCCTCACACTTCCTGCCCGCGCAAAAGGGACCCTTTTGAGCGTAAAATCGCCCCTCGCAAGCCATTGAAAAACAAAGGCCTTGATCGCTCAAAAGGGTACGCTCATAATTCCGGCCATGAAAAAGATCGGATACGCTCGCGTTTCGTCTGAGGATCAGACCCTTGCCCTGCAACCCGACGCGCTGCGGGCGGCTGGCTGCGATGCCCTGCATGAAGATCGCCTGTCCGGGGTGGCGGTGCACCGTCCCGGCCTGATTGCCGCCCTTGCGGCCTGCCAGCCAGGCGATGTGCTGCTCGTCTGGAAGCTGGACCGGCTGGGCCGGTCCATGACGGAACTGGTTGGCATAGTGGATAACGGTCGCCCCGGAAGAGCTTGGCGGTGGCGATTGAGGGCGTGTTCCGCCTGCTCGTGGGCCTAGCGCTGTTGCGGCCTTCTTCGCTTCGGCTGCTTCGATCTCGTCGGCGCGTTGCTGCGCCTCCCGAGTTGCCGCTGCCGCCTGTTCTTCGTCCAGGTCGGGCCGTTATCGCCGCTTTCTGACGATGCCGGGGCACTGGCGGGGGACCGCGAACTAGCCTTTCTTATCGTCTATGGCTTTCAAATTCCAATACATTCCACTGCGCCACCGGACTGAAAAAAACTCGTTAGCAATGAGGGTTGCAATCAGAATGACGTAAGCAAAGACATTCAGTCTGTCCGTCCCGTTGACGTATCCAACTATTGAGACAGCAAAAGCAATTCCACAGCCAGCGACACGCCCAGACTCTTTGCACAAGTGAGGTTTATCAAATAGGAATTCCTTCGCGACCACTCGTCTCTCTTCGATGACATCATAGTCTTTATCGCCAGGATGTGGCGCATAATAGTCGTCAGAAAAGTACCGTTTGATGCCCGTTTCGATCAAATATCTTGTCCGCCAGTCGTTGCACGCAATTATGAGCATAATAAGCGATGCTATCTTGATGTTGTCTGCGAACAAAATCAATGCTACGTACAAGATCAAAAAGGCGATCACAGAGAAAAACGCAATTACGCGGTTCTTCACACCGCCCCAGTCAGTGGGTACACGACCGTCCGGAAACAGCTTAGGGCCAATCGCCAATTCCAATCTTACGCTTTGTCTGCTCAACAAATATATGCACGCGAACAAAAACATCAAAAAACATGGCAGAGCGGTATCGACTACAAACGATACCCAGTTCGCCAAGTGAAGTATCCCGCCCTTAGGGTAGGTTGACATTTGGACTTTCGCGGAGAACGCGCCAAAAAGGACTCCCGTGCCAACCCAGCTGGCAATATAGTCCAAAAATTTCAAATACGCTTCTGCAGTATCAAATCCTAAGTTCTGAACTGTCCAGAACTTGAAAAAATTGAGAAGTTTCCTTGCGATGAAGTACTTCGTATTCAACCCTACGAGCGCCTTCCAGAAATCTCCGGCCCGCCTAGTCACTGTTTGGAACATCGCGGTAGCCAAAAAAGAGCACGCGAAAGCATAGCTAGTGTCAGAGTCGCCAACGTTATCCACCCAAAGAGGTTCTTCAAAGGTTGGGCTGGGTACCAATTCAGCGGAACTATAATCTTGAGGACTCCTAACGCCATGTGCGTGCCAACAAACACATGCACAAGGAGCAACAGGCTGACAAGCCAAAGCAATCCCGTCGGAACACCTGGAGTAAAGAGGAAAAACTGTATGAACACCGACAAAGCAAGGGCCATGTACAGGAGGTGCCCGGCCCCCGCTGCTGTCAAATTGTGGTTCTGAACATGAGCTTCGGGTATGCTTGATAATGTATAGGCCCAACTAAGAAGGCTTGCGGCGACAAAACCACATGCCAGAGAGAGCACCATCCAACGCAGTCGCCAGTGGCGAAAGAATCGACCGATCAAGTATGCCGCGAGAGGCGACACAATAAGAAGGTCTCCCCACATGCCAAAGTGCCAAACAAACGGGAGGCCATGATTGATGCCGCGCTGCT
>QHBR01000339.1 GCA_003244015.1 Hyphomicrobiales bacterium
GGTATTTTTCGAGATGCCCTCTTACCAATGGGGCTGCACCGCGCTCGCGCGCGAGGAAGACGGCGTGCCCTGGCTCGGCCGCACGCTCGATTGGCCATTCCCCGGGCTTGGCCGCCATGCGGAGCTTGTGTGCGCAAAGGCGCCCGCGGGCGAATATTTCAACGTGAGCAGCGGACCGGGGGTGTGGTCCGCGTTGCGCCACAAGCGGCCACCGTCAGCGTCAAGAAACCGCAACAGGTCCACGCAACAGGTCGACAGTGTAATCCAACAAATTCGGCGATTATCAAAGTCACGCGCGCGCGTCAGGAGTTGCGGGTCAGCCCGGAGACGGCGACGAGCAGGATCGCGCCCAACGCCAAGCCAACAACGCCGAGGGCGGAGAACAAAAAGACTTGCCAACCTTTTAGGCGCGTGCGCTCGGGATCATTGAAGAACTCGGTGAGTTCCTTGTTAATCGTGATCACGGGCAATAGCTGCGCCAAACTGGCGCAGAAGCACCAAATTGCTCCACGATTCTTGGCCGCCGGTACGGTCCACCAGAGTAGCGACGCGCCAGCCAGCCAAAAGACGCGCCAGCCAGCCAAAAGACAAGCACCCAAGGCAGAACTTTGAAAGTATAGGCGCCAATGCCGTAGCCGGCCACTGAGCCGAGCGCGGTCTGCAGAAAGCAGGAGCCCCGCAGCCATGTCTCCTTGCACGCTGCCTCGCGTTCCCGCTCGCGGCCGAGGTAACGGATTTCGTTGGCGGCGTCGCTATCGCCTGAGTTCGTGAATGCGGTGGCGAGTTGACCGTAGGAAGCTGGGCTGTAGTCGGGATCGAGCCTCGCCCAATTGTCCCACAGCTCAATTTCCTGCTTCCTCGTTTCCGGTCCACTGTCTCCCTCAAATCCGCCAAGATGACCGAAAGTGAACCCGTCGAGACGGAGTTGGCCCTTTGCCGGCCAGGCGCCCGCCTTCGCATCTACGAGATTGCCAGCATGCGCATTACGCAGGTTCAAAACTCCGGATATTCCCTGCTTCTCCTTCCAGGCGGGGGATTCATGCGCGCCCCCGAGTTTTAGGGCGGCGGCAATTGATGCGCCCGATAGATCGAGGTCGCCCATACTGGTCCCGCGCAGATCAAGATCGCGGCCGACATGAGCAAAGAACATGTCGACCTTATCGGCGCAATTGGCGTTGCGCATGAGTAGATCGCCGCCGACCTGCAAGGAGGCAGCGTCCAGCGCGCCATCGAAACTGACGCCGGGCATGGAGATATCTCCAACGACCTTCGCGCCTGTCAAAATCACATTCTTGAAACTGGTCTTGTCCTCGGGCGGGGATGCCATGAACAGATTGCCGTTGACCTGTAGCAAACTGGCAATCAGAGCCCCGTCGAAACTAGCGCCGGGCATGTAGATATCTCCGGCGACCTTCGCGCTTGCCAAAATCACATTCTTGAAGCTGGTCTTGTACTTGGGTAGGGATCCCATGAACAGATTGCCGTCGACCTGTAGCAAGCCGGCGGTCAGCGTACCGTCGAAACTAGCGCCGATCATGGAGATATTTCCCGCGACCCTCGCGCCAAACAGAATGACCTCGTTGAAAGTGGCGCCACTCATGTCGAGCTGTCCCTTGATCTTCGCCCCATTCAGATTCACAGCCGTGAAACTGGTTCTATTGTCGGCATCGGATTGCATGGACAGATCGCCGCCGACGTCTAGGGAGGAGGCGTTCAGCGCGCCTGCGAAACTGGCGCCGGTCATGGAGATATCTCCAACGACCTTCGCGCCGGTCAGAGCGACGCCCTTGAAACTGGCCTTGTTTTGGGCGTTGGAATTCATTGCCAAATTGCCGCCGACTTGCAGGAAAGCGGCCTCCAAAGCACCATCGAAACCGGCACCGGTCATGACGATATGTCCGCCGACCCTCGCGCTTGTCAGAGTGACGCCTTTGAAATTGGCCTTGTTTTGGGCGTCGGAATTCATTGCCAAATTGCCGTCGACTTTCAGCAATCCGGCCTCCAGCGAGCCGTCGAAACTGGTACCGATGAAGGTGACCTGTCCCGCGATCTCCGCACCAAGTAGAAATACGTTGTTCCGGAAAGTGGTCTTATTCTGCCCGGCGGACGCCGCAAGCAGATTGCCGCCGACTTTCAATAGGCTGGCGTTCAACACACCGTCGAAACTAGCGCCGAACATGTTGAGTTGTCCCCCGACCTTCGCGCCAATCAGACTGACCTCCTTGAAACTGGGCTTGTTCTGGCTATCGGAATTCATGAGCAGATCGCCGCCGATTTGCAGGTGACTGGCGTCCAGCTTGCCGTCGAAACTGGCGCCGGTCATCTCGACCCCGCCATCGATTTTGGCGCCCCCCAGACTCACCTCACTCTTGAACACGACACCGTTGCGCAGGAACAGATCGCTCTCGGAATGCAAACCGTCGGCGGCGAAGGAACCGCTCACTACCGAGCGATCGAGCGAGATTAAGCTGTCTGTCCGCGCGCGGATCAGATTGACGTCGCCTTCAATCCGGCTGTCGAGGATCGAGATTGATCGAATGAGCTTGGCGTTTTTAAGATCAAGATTTTCGACGATGCGGGCGCCTTTGATCTGAACTCCCCCGTATGGCGTCGCCTCCCGCCACGGCGCCCGTGTTAACAAATCTTGCAGAAAGCGGGCGGAGAGCTTGCGGCAGCCGTCGCGCCAGCGCGCGTCCTTCTCGTCCTTGGGGTCGAGCGCGGGCGTGTGGCATCGCTCGTTGAAGTCGACCATTTCGCTTCGCTGGATCTGGGGCCACGCCCAGCCCTCGACGGTCCTCGGATCGTCATAGAGCCCGCGCCCCACAGCCAGGCCGACCGAACCGAGCCCCAACCAAAGCGCCAGCACGCCCAAGAGCGCCAGCTTGTATGGGCGAGCCGGCAAGGCACCAAACGTGCGGCGCGTCTTCCACATAAGTCATCCTCCCTGCGGACCGTGGGCTGATTGTGAGCCTAAGGCACTTATTGAACTGGTCAAAGTAGGATGTCGGGATAGAGCGGGAGACGGGAGCAGTTGCAAACGGGATTTGACGTGCGGCGCTGGAAGGGCTGCTAAGGGTCAAAAGTGGCCGCCGGAAGCTGCGCCGTGACTGGCGGCTTCGCGGCCCCAAAACTATCGTTTTAATGGCTGCTCCCCTCAATGCGCCTCGTCCCAATTTTGCGCGGCCTTGGTATCGACCTGCAAAGGTACCGCGAGCTGCAAATAAGGATGCGGCGCGTCGGCCATCACTTTGCGCACCACTTCGATCGTCGCCGCGACCTCGCTGTTTGGCACCTCGAAAACGAGCTCGTCATGGACCTGCAAAAGCATTTGCGCCGAAAGTTTTGCGTTCGCCAGCGCGGCGTCCATCCGGACCATCGCGCGGCGGATAATGTCGGCGGCAGAACCCTGGATCGGGGCGTTGATCGCGGCGCGTTCGTTGAAAGCTCGCTCCGAAGGATTCGATGCGGTGACGCGCGGATAATGGCATTTGCGCCCGAAGATCGTGGTGACAAAACCCCTTTCGCGGACGATCGCCTTGGTTTGATCCATATAAGCGCGAATGCCCGGAAACCGCTCGAAATATTTTTTGATGTAGGCGCCCGCCTCCTCGCGCGGAATGCCCAATTGATTGGCGAGGCCAAAGGCGGAAATGCCGTAAATGATCCCGAAATTGATCGCCTTGGCGCGGCGGCGCACTTCCGGCGGCATGCCCTTGACCGGCACGCCGAACATTTCCGAGGCGGTCATCGCATGAATATCCTGGCCTTCGGCAAACGCCGACTTCAATTGCGGGATATTGGCGATATGGGCAAGAAGGCGCAATTCGATCTGCGAATAATCCGCCGAGACGAGCTTGTGGCCGTCGCGCGCGATAAAGGCGCGGCGGATTTTCCGGCCCTCTTCATTGCGCACGGGAATATTCTGCAGGTTCGGGTCGGACGAAGAAAGCCTGCCCGTCGTCGTCGCGGCAAGCGCATAGGAGGTGTGCACGCGCCCAGTCGCCGGATCGACGAACGAAGGCAGAGCGTCGGTATAGGTCGATTTGAGTTTTGAAAGCTGCCGCCAATCGAGAATCCTTGCCGCGAGTTCGTTGCCGTCCGCGGCGAGATCGTCGAGCACGCCCGCCGCCGTCGACCAGGCTCCGGTCGCGGTTTTTTTGGCGCCAGGAAGACCCATCTTGCCATAGAGAATATCGCCGAGCTGTTTTGGCGAGCCGAGATTAAAGGTCTCGCCAGCGAGCTTGTGGATCGTAGTTTCGAGCCGCGCCATGTCAGCCGCGAATTCGCGAGATAGCTTTGCGAGGATGGCGCGGTCGATTGTAATCCCGCGCTGTTCCATCCGCGCAAGGACCTCGATCATCGGACGCTCCAGCGTCTCATAGACATTGGTCATGTGCTCGGCGGGAAGGCGGGGCTTCAGCACGCGCCAGAGACGCAAGGCGACGTCGGCGTCCTCTGCCGAATATTCGGCCGCCTTGTCGATGGCGACGCGGGCAAATCCGATAAATGTGCGGCCCGTGCCAGCCACCTCGCCGAATGTGATCGGCTTGTGGCCAAGATGCCTTTCGCTGAGCACGTCTATTCCGTGATCGGTGCGACCCGCGTCGAGCACATAAGACAAAAGCATGGTGTCCTCGACCGGCGCTACCTCGATGCCGCGCTGCTTGAAAATAAGCCAGTCGAATTTCATGTTTTGCCCGATTTTCAAGACACTCCGGTCTTCGAGGAGAGGTTTTAGCCGCGCGAGCACTTCTGCTTCCGGCAATTGGCCGGGCAGGAGAGTGTCGCCGCCGAAAAGCGCGCCGTCTCCTTCGCTCCTGTGCCGCAGCGGGATGTAGCAGGCGCGCCCCGGAGTTACGCACAAGGAGATACCAATGAGCTCGGCCTGCATGGTTTGCAGCGAAGAGGTTTCCGGGTCGACCGCGATCGCGCCTGCCTCGAACGCGGCGGCGATGTATTCGTCGAGCTGCTCGAAGCTCGAAACGGTCGCATAGCTTTTGGTGTCGAATTTTCGCGCACCGGCTTCGGCCGCGCGGGCCTCGGCAAGATTGCCGGGCCCAGTGGGGATGATGGGTTTTTGCAAAGGCTCGCCATAGCGGGCGTTTCTTTTGGGCACCGCTAGTGGCGATTCTTCGACGTTCTCCAAGGCCTCGCCCAGCGCCGCGCCATCGCGGCCGCGCCAGCCGGCGCGCCCCGCGAAAGCCGGATCGGGTTCGACCAAGCCAGCGTCCATCGCATAAGCGTCGGCGGCGCGCTTGGTGATGGTGGAAAATTCCATCGCCTTGAGGAAGGCGACAAGCGTCTTTCCATCCGGCGCTTCGAGGCGAAGATCGTCGAGCGGCACTTCGAGCGGCACGTCGCGCACCAGCGAGACGAGCTGTTTCGAGACGCGGATCAGCGCCACGCTTTCGGGATCGGTCAAGGTCTCGCGGCGTTTCGGTTGTTTGAGTTCGTTGGCGCGGGCAAGCAGTGTTTCGAGATCGCCATATTCCTTGATGAGCTCCGCCGCCGTCTTCAAACCGATGCCGCGCGCGCCTGGCACATTGTCGGTGGAATCGCCGGCCAGCGCCTGCACGTCGATGATTTTTTCGGGGGCGACGCCGAAATAGGCGAAAACTTCTTGTGTTCCGATCTTGCGCTCCTCGCGCGCGCCCTTGGCGCCGGCTTCCCCCGAGGCCGGATCATACATCGCGACACCCTTGCCAACGAGCTGCATCAAATCCTTGTCGGCTGAAATGATCAAGACGCCGGCGCCGCGCCGCCGCGCCTCGCAGGCATAGGTCGCAATGAGATCGTCGGCCTCATAGCGGTCCTGCTCGACGGGGGTCAGGCCGAAAGCCCGCACGGCGGCGCGCATCAGCGGGAACTGCGGGACGAGATCCTCCGCCGGCTCCGAACGATTGGCCTTGTAGGGCGGGTAGAGTTCCTTCCGGAATGAATGTTCGGATTTGTCGAAAATAATCGCGAGATGGGTCGGCTTGATCCCCGCCGCACCATCGCGCACGAACTGGAAAAGCTTGGTGCAGAAGAGCCGCACCGCTCCGGTCGGCAGACGATCGGAGCGGTAATTATATTTCGCATCCTGCCGGATCGACTGGAAATAGGCGCGAAAGACGAAAGAAGATCCGTCGACCAGGAAAACATGGTCGCCGGCTTGGACTGGGCGTTCAAACGGATCCATTGGCGCGACGTCTTTTGTGACAAGCCTCCGGGAAAGCTTGCATAGAGAGCGGTTCGATTTTCGCGACGAAGGCAGGAGCTTGGACGCCGCCATCGCAGCGGTCAGGAATCCAAAAAAGTGCGTTAGCAAGCAGTTCTTCTACGCAACTAATGACATCCTTCATTCGTTACATGAGCCAGTCGCTTGACACCTTCGTCTTTGGACGTGGCCCAAGGAACCATATCTTATGCCACGTGTTCGTGTCGTGCACCCAAATCCAAATGACCACTCACTACATCCCAAGAGCTGCATCGTGAAGCATGACACACGCTTGGATTTCGAGGCGGTTTTCAATAGCCTGCCCGCACCTTGGCTGGTGATGGACCGGGATTTCACTATCGCGGCCTTGAACCAGGCCTTTCTCGACGCGAGCACGCGGTCGCGGGACGAGCTCATCGGGCTCGAATTCTTCACGGCATTTCCCTCGGCGGGAGCAAGCCGCCACATCGTGCAAGACTCGCTTGAGCGCGTCCGCGACAAGGGGGTTGTCGATGTGCTGCCATCGGTTTCCTACGCGGTTGTCGTCAATGGCCGTACCGAAGAGCGTCTTTGGTGCTGCACTCATGTCCCGGTCCGCGACAAGAACGGGCAAGTCAAGTTCCTGCTCAAAAGCGCTCAGGATATTTCCGAGCTTCATTCATCGAAAGGCTTGGCGGGCCTGGATTCAGCGGCACCGAGCGAGGCCGATCAACATCCTAGAAACATCCACGCTCTCAATCAGACGCTTTTGGCGACAGTTCAGCAGTTGGGCCGTTTGGTCGTGCAGGCCCCGAGCTTCATGTGCGTTTTGCGCGGGCCTAGTCTTGTTTTCGAATTGGTCAATATCGCTTTTTCGATGCTCGCCGGAGGCCGCGATCTCATCGGGAAGACTTTACGGGAGGGATTGCCGGAATCCGAAGGCCAGGATTATCCACGCCTTCTGGAGAACGTTTTTAAAACCGGCGAAGTTCACGTTGGCCGCAAAACGCGCATTCTTCTGCAAGACACACCAGATTGCGAGATAGAGGAACATTACATCGATTTCGTCGCCCAGCCGATCATGGACGCGAACGGCGAAGTAACGGGGATCTTTATCGAAGGCAACGACGTGACGGATCATGTCCGCACGGAGCAACGGCAAGCGCTCCTTATCCGCGAGTTGCATCACCGCGTGAGGAACACGCTCGCCACGGTGCAAGGGGTCATGACCACGACCGCGAAGACTTCCGCGAACATCGAGGAGTTTCAGGAAGCCTTCTCCGGGCGGATCGCTTCGCTCGCCAGGACGCATGCCGTCATGACCGAGCAACTCCAGCAATCGGTTTCCTTTCAACATTTGCTGACCCAGGAGCTTGGCCCTTATTCCGACGATCAGGGCCTTCGGATACGCCTCTCCGGGCCTACCGTCGACTTGCCCTCGCAGATCGCGGTACCGCTCGGCATGGCGGTCCACGAACTCACCACCAATGCCGTCCGGCATGGCGCCCTTGCTAAGGAGGAAGGCCGGGTCGAGGTCGGCTGGCGCTTGATCGAGAAGGATGGCGAACCCGCGCTGTTATGCGAATGGAACGAATTCGCGGGACCGCCGGTAACGCCGCGTTGCCGCGACGGGTTTGGATCGATGCTCCTCGAACGGGTGCTGCCGCAGCAGATCCGGGCGGAAGTGACGGTCGATTTTGCGCCTGGGGGATTTCGGCTGCGAATGGCGGTGCCGCTTCAAAATGGGCGATGACGCCCATCGCCAGCACTTGCCGCGCTGCTTGCGGATTTGCGCGCGCCGATTGACCCTTCATGGCAAGCTTCGCGGCGCCGCGCATTGACGATTGAAGACTGGATAAGGGCAGTTTAAACATACTTGGCCTTGACTAGGTGCCGCCGGAACTTGGCCGCCCGCTTTTCCCAAGCGGTTAGCGCCGGGTTCGTAAGAGTTCGGAGCAAATCGAAGAGATGGACGAAAACGCGGAATTTGGCTCGAATCCAGGCAATCTGGGTATGTATTCCTGCGTTCCGCGTGGTTTGGCCAAGTCTTCGGCGCTCGTCGTGGCCTTGCATGGCGGTCAGCAGACCGCCAGGGATTTCGATTTAGCCACCGGCTGGTCGGCGCTCGGCCGCAAGCACGGCTTCGCCGTCTGTTTCCGGAGCAAAAATACGCGAATAATTCGCAGAATTGCTTCAATTGGTTCGTCGAGCGGCACATCAACCTTAACAATGGGGAGCTTGCGTCGATCCGCGACATGATCGAAAAAATGCTGCGCGATTACAAGCTCGATCCTTCCCGTGTCTTCGTGACCGGTCTTTCCGCGGGCGGCGCCATGGCATGCGCGCTGCTTGCTTCCTATCCCGATTTGTTCGCCGCCGGGGCAATCATCGCGGGCCTCCCCTATGGAGCGACGCTTGGGCCATTCGACGCGATGATGGCGATGGCTTTCGCGCCGGGGCGGTCTTCGGAGGAACGGGGGAAGCTGGTGCGCCAGGTGTCGCCTGGACAAATCAAGTGGCCCAAAATTTCGATTTGGCACGGCAGTCACGACGAAGTGGTCGCGGCCGCCAATGGGTCGGCCTTGGTCCGGCAATGGATCGATATCCATCAAATCGACGAGGCCGGCGCGGCGCTAGACGAGGTCGACGGTCAAACGCGCATGTCGTGGCGCGACGGCTCGGGGGATGTCGTCGTCGAGCATTATGCGATCGACGGGATGGCCCATGGCGTGCCGATCGACGCGAAGAGGCGTGGCTCGTCGCAACCCTTGGCTCCTTTCATACTCGACGCCGGAATTTCGTCTACCTTTCACATTGCCAAATCATGGGGACTTCTGCGGCAAACCGCCGCCGGGACGTAGACCCGCCCTCCGCGCAATGGCGAAGTTGGTTCGCGGACCGACGGGCTTGCGCGGCGTACTCCGGGAGACCCGCCGCAAGGTCATCCGCGCTTAAAGGCGGCGAGGAAAGCGAATGAGCGGAGGAACTTATTCCCAAGTCCAGCGTTGCGAGGTACATGATGGCGGCGGACTCGGCGGATCCGCGAACGTGGCCACCGTCACACCGTGCGCCCGTGAATGATCTTGCCCCTCACAACTGGAGAACAGATATGACGAGCACCAAGCCCGAAGACTTCGCCGCCGATCTTGCGGCAATGCGCGACGACGTCACGAAATTGACGTCGTCGGTGTCCGAATTTATTCGCTACCAGACCGCCGCAACAAAAAAAACTGTCTCCGACGCGGCCAGTAGTGCCGGGCAAACGATTTCCGATACGGCGAGCAAGGCGCAAGATCGGGTGGCCGGGGCAAGCGCGGACCTGGAGAAGACGATCGAGCGCAACCCCTTCGTGGCGGTGATTCTCGCAACGCTTGGCGGCGTACTCGTGGGAATGATAATGGGAATGCTAAGCCCCACGCGCAAATGAATGCGTTGATCAACCGGCTTATAAGCGAAGCCACCGCCCCGATTGGTGAAATGAGCGCGCGCCTTTTCAAAAAGGCCGTGCTCATTTTCGTGGCCATAAGCTGTCTGTTTGTCGGCGCAATTTTGCTTACGATCGCCCTTTTTGTTCTCGTCCAACCATTGGTTGGAACCGCGATCGCGGCCCTCGGGACCGGCGGACTTTATCTTGGCGTCGCAATAATTTGCATCATCGTTGCTTCACGCGACGGCGGGGACCAAGCCGCCCCGGCCGCGTTGGCGTCCGGCCCAATACCTGAAACTCAGGGAAACCCTACATCCCAAAAGCGTGCTTTTGCGACCAATATTGACGAGGCCGTCGCGCCTATCCTCGACGTTTTGCGTGATTCCGGCCTCGATCGTCAACGTCGTGCGCTCGAGGCCGGCGCGGAAATCGCGAAACAATTGCATCCGTTTTCGCTGGCCGCATTGGCGATTGTCGCGGGCTTTATCCTTGGCCGGATCTTAACGCAACGCAACACAACGCCCGGATAAATTGGGCCAGGCGCCTTAATCAACCGAGGCTGCTGCTTTTTTCGGGTTCGTCTTTGCGACGCGACTTGCGATCGAAAAATAGCGCCTGACTGATGACCGCTTTGAGGCTGTCGATGCCGAATGGCTTGGTTATAAGAAAGGCGGGCTCCGGCGGCGTCCCGGTCAAAAAACGCTCCGGATAGGCGGTAATGAAGATCACCGGCACGGAAACGGATTCAAGGATCTGATTGACCGCTTCGAGACCCGAGCTTCCGTCGGCGAGCTGAATGTCCGCGAGGATAAGACCTGGCCGCTCGCGCATAACGGCTTCGACCGCCTCGCGATGGGTGCGCGCGACATTGACGACGCGATGGCCTTGCTCCTCGACGAGGGACTGAAGGTCGAGCGCGATGAACGGCTCGTCCTCGATGATCAATACATCGGTGCGAATTTGGTCGGCGATCTCCTTGCCCGCAGCGTCGATGAGAGACGCGGCTTCCTCAACCGTGCAATCGAGCGCACCCGCGACTTCGGCGGTATCGAAGCCTTCGAGCGAGCTGAGAAGGAACGCGATACGCGGACGCAATGTAATCGCTTCGAGATTGCGATGCGCCCCCGCTTCGTCGCCGGTGAACGCCGCCTGATCGACATGATCGTTGACCGGCACCGTCCCCCAGACCTTGAGGAACATACGGTAAAGCGCCGTCCTCGGATCCGCGCATTTCGAAAACTCGGCCGGATCGGCGACTATGGCCTCCAGCGTGGCGAGCACATAAGCGTCTCCTCCGGCTTGCGTCCCCGTCAGAGCCCGCGAAAACCGGCGCAAGTAGGGGATATGCGAGGAAATCGCCTGGGACATTGGCATGGAAACACCTTTTTATATTGCGCGTTATATTTCGCGATCAATCCGGCCAGGCGGATAAATTCCAAATGTCCGGAAAAGTTCCCACATGCGGAACCATCTCGCTCATCAAGCGTTTAATCGAGCCGGTTATAACCGGTTTCCCGCGCGAGCCAAGCGTCACAAGAGGGCGGTCAAATCCCAATCCGGCAAACCGCAGGCACATGCGGCCCAGATGCGCCGCTTGATCAACGAAATACTCCCGGCATGGGGGGAATCGTCAGGGAGGGACAAACGAATGAAAATGGCCGTCGCGAGGATGCTTAAGTGACAAAATCGACAAGAACGAGAAATCCATCCAACAAGGTGGGAGGCGTAAATATCTTTGAGACCCACGGCATGCGGCGCGAACCCGGATGCCCCGGGCCCGCGAAAGAAAGTATTGGCGGACCTTGCGCGAAGAAACCAGTGTCGAAGTCCGCGATTGCCGATCAAATCGGTCTGCATTTGCACAGCGTCTACGATGACGTCTTGGCGCAACCTGTGCCGGGTCGTTTTCTCGAACTTTTGCGGCAGCTCGAAACCGCCTCAAACTCCCGGTTAAGCAAGGATGGCATGTGACAGCCGCGCCTAAGCAAAAGGCGGAAATCCCGGCGGCGAACGAGCCCTCGCGGGAACGCGCGGCAAGCTTGCAAATCACCGCCGACCTCCTTTCGGTCATCCCCAATCTGCGCGCTTTCGCGGTGTCCTTGTGCGGCAATCTCGATCGCGCCGACGATCTCGTCCAGGAAACCTTGGTGAAGGCCTGGAGCAACATCGGCTCTTTCGTCGAAGGGACTAATCTTCGCGCCTGGCTCTTTACGATTTTGCGCAACATTTATTATTCGGAATATCGCAAGCGGCGGCGCGAAGTCGCCGATCCTGACGGCTCCTTTGCCGCCAAGCTCGCGACGGCCCCGGCGCAAAGCGGCCATATGGACCTGCTCGACTTTCGCGCCGCGCTCCAGCAACTGCCGGGCGATCAGCGCGAAGCCTTGATTCTGATCGGCGCCTCGGGCCTGACCTACGAAGAAGCGGCGGGGATTTGCGGCTGCGCGATCGGGACCATGAAAAGCCGCGTCAATCGCGCCAGAAGCCGTCTCGCCGATATGTTATCGAGCACTTCCGGCATGGAATTAGGATATGATGGCGAGTGGCAGGCGATCGATTCCACGGTCGCCGGTCAGCGCTATGTGCACGGCGACGGCGAGTGACGCGTGTAGCGCCTGGTTTTGTCCTCGCGCCGTCCCGCGCTTCAAATGAATTTGGGAGCAACGGCGGAGAATTGCATGGATGAACTTTAACAAGACGCGGATCGAGACCGACAGCTTCGGGCCGGTCGAGGTGCCCGCCGCGCATTACTGGGGCGCGCAGACGCAACGCTCCCTCGTGCATTTCGCGATCGGCTCGCAAGCCATGCCGTTGGCGATCATTCGCGCCTTGGCGATGGTCAAGCGCGCCGCCGCCGAGGTCAATCGCGATCTCGGGCTTTTGCCCGCCGGTTTATGTTCCGCGATCGCCGCCGCCGCGCGCGAGATCGAAACTGGCTGTCTCGATGCCGAGTTTCCCTTGCGGGTCTGGCAGACAGGGTCCGGAACGCAAACCAACATGAATGTCAATGAGGTCATTGCCAATCGCGCCAATGAAATGCTCGGCGCCGCGCGGGGCGCAAAACATCCGTTGCATCCAAACGATCACGTCAATCTCGGGCAATCCTCGAACGATTGTTTTCCCACTGCGATGCACATCGCCGCGGTCGGCCAGATCAAGCAGGGACTCGAACCCGCCTTGCGCGCGCTCGCGTCCGCCCTGCTCGCGAAATCGGCGGCTTTTGCCGCGATCGTCAAGCTAGGCCGCACGCATCTTCAGGACGCGACGCCGGTGACGCTCGGCCAGGAATTTTCGGGCTATGTCGCGCAGCTCGAATTCGGGATCGAGCGGCTCGAAGCGACACTTCCAGGGCTCTACCGGCTTGCCCAGGGCGGCACGGCGGTTGGCACCGGGCTCAACGCCAAACGGGGCTTCGCCGAAGCTTTCGCGGCGAAGATCGCGGCCATTACCGCGCTTCCGTTCCTCTCCGCGCCGAACAAATTCGAGGCGCTGGCGGCAAATGACGCATTGGTCTTCGCGCATGGTGCGCTCGATACGATCGCCGCAAGCCTCTTTAAGATTGCCAGCGATGTAAGGCTCGCGGCGAGCGGCCCCCGCTGCGGCATCGGCGAACTGATCCTGCCGGAAAACGAACCGGGTTCCTCGATCATGCCGGGAAAGGTTAACCCCACCCAGGCCGAGGCGCTGACCATGATCTGCGCGCGCGTCTTCGGCAATCATGCGACGATTGCTTTTGCTGGTTCGCAGGGCCATTTCGAACTTAATGTGTTTAAACCCGTCATCGCGTTCACATTTTTTGAAAGCCTCACGCTTCTAGCCGACGGCGTGGGCGGCTTCCGGCGGTATTGTGTCGAGGGGCTCAACGCGAACGAGGAGCGGATCGCCGAGCTCGTGCGGCGATCCCTGATGCTTGTCACCGCGCTTACGCCAAGGATCGGCTACGACAATGCGGCGAGGATCGCCAAAGCCGCGCATCTCAACGGCACCAGCCTTCGCGAAGAAGCGCTCGCCTCGGGGCTCGTCGGCGCCGGGGAGTTCGATGCGCTGGTTCGCCCGGAAGCCATGCTGGCGCCAGACGATTGACCTCAATTTGGCAGCCAGCCAAAGTAAACGCAGACGAACAAGAAGATACCCATCAAGGCCCGGTAGGCGGCAAAGGGCCAGGCCGAGAATCGTTCGAGGACCCGCAACAAGCCCCAGATCGCGACGAACGCCGAAAGCGACGCGATCAAGAGGCCGAACCCCAGGATCGACCAGCCATGCGCGTCGAGATGAGCCTTGTGCAGTTCCCACATTTCCTTCACCCCGGCGGCGGCGATGGCCGGCAGCCCGAGCAGAAACGAAAAACGTGCCGCTTCCGCGCGCTTGAGGTCCAGGAACAAGGCCGCGGTCAGCGTCGCACCTGATCGCGAAACTCCGGGAATGAGCGCCCCGACCTGGGCGAGCCCAATGACCATCGCGTCTTTCAGCGTCGCGTCATCAAGCGTCCGTTTATGCCTGGAGTAAATTTCGGCGAGCGCCAGAAGCGCGGCCATGACGACGCAGGCGATGGCGATGACGGTGAGGCTGCGCAATGGCGAATGACAGGCGTTGAGGACGGGTGCCAACAATAGTCCGGCGGCGACGATCGGGAGCGTGGCGAGACCAATCCATAGGGCAAAACGGAAATTCCAATCCTGGAAGTCGCGGCGGCGCACTGCGCCGAGCGATCCGAATGCGATGCCGCGCACATCGGCCCAAAAATAGCTGACAACGGCGGCGAGCGCCGCGATCTGCATCGCGGCCGAAAACGCCGACCCCGGATCCTGCCAGCCGAGGAAAGCCGGGACGATCCGCATATGCGCCGTGGACGAAATCGGCAACAGCTCGGTAATGCCTTGAACGATGCCGAGAAAGCCAACTTTGCCGTAGCCGAGAGCGACAAAGCCGGTATCGAGTCCTTCGGTGCAAGCAACGGCCATGATTCAATCTTCCTGGAGTTTGCGGGCGCGGCAAGCCAAACTTGCCCAGATTCGTCCAAAAAGATCAATGGCGCCACTCTCTCGAATATGTCGCATGCATGTGTCCGTGTTTACGGAGTCATTAATAATCTTCGGGCGCGGCGCTATCATTCGCCGCGACAAATGCGCAAATCCGGTTAATCGTGTCCTCGTCGAGCAGAAGCGGCGCATGGCCTTGACCGTCAACCGTATGGACCTCCGCGCCGGGATGGCGGGCTTCCATCTCTTTCAGCGTTTCGGCCGAAAATAAATCTGAATTCGCGCCTCTGATGATGAGCAAAGGGACGGCGCGCAAACCATCGAACCACGGCCAGAGCGTGGGAAGCGGCTGCTCGAGATCGAGGCATTCGAGCGGCTTCCTCAGATTGCGATCGTAGCGCTGGCAAATGCGTCCCACCGCATCGGTGAAGGTTATTCTGGCGTAAGCTTCCCAATCGGCCTCGCTTAGACCGTTGAAACGCTCGCTCATCGTTTCCTTGAGGAGATCGACGGCATCAGGGATCGAACGCGGCTCCGGCAGCTTGCCGACATAGGCACGAATGCGGGCCATGCCGCGCGGCTCCAGAACCGGGCCAATGTCGTTCAGGACGGCGCCGGCAATGACCGCCGGGCGGGTCGCGGAAAGCAGCATCGTGTGCTGGCCGCCGCGCGAGGTGCCGATGAAGACCGCGGCCTCGATCTCCATGGCGGCGAGAACCGACAGCACATCGGCGTTTTCGATTTCGAGACTGTAATTCTTCCAGTTCCGGTCAGAACCGGAGAGGCCTCGGCCGCGGTAATCGAGGGCCAGCACCCGTCGCTTGGCTCCTTTCAGACCTGCGGCGAGCGCGCTCGCCAAGCGGCCGAAATCCGCCGAATCGCGCGTGAGCCCAGCCAAGCAGACGACGGGGACGCCGGGATCGAGCATCGAGCCGTATTCGCGAACATGAAGTTTCAACCCATCCGGCGCGGAGGAAAAACGGCTTTTGAAAGGAAGCTGCACTATGCTCATGCAATCACCACTGCCCCGCTCGCGTGTCGGCGGAGACTGAAACTGTTTATTAATCAACCAAATAAACCATGGGAACTTTTGTCAAATGCTATTGTTACAAGACAATGCACGAAAAACCCGCAAAACCGCGCTGTGTCGTTCTCATCGTCGAGGACGAGCCCCTTGTACGTCTGACCGGTGCGGACCTTCTCGCCGAGGCGGGCTTCGAGGTTTTGGAGGCGAGTAATGCCGACGAAGCGTTGCGGATTCTTGAGGCGACCGCAGCGGTGCGCGTCGTATTCTCGGATGTCGAAATGCCTGGCTCGCTTGACGGTTTTGGCCTCGCGCGCCATATTTGCCAGTGCTGGCCGGGCATCGGAATTGTTCTCACCTCCGGCCATCGTATCCCCGCGGAGACGATTCCGTCCGAAGGCAGGTTCCTACCAAAGCCTTACGACGGCCAGGCCTTGGTGCGCCACATCGAGGAAATCGTGAATCATTAGACGATGCCGCGCAACGCGGGCCGCGGAAGGCGCCCCGGCGATCCACAAAGCAACGCCGAGACCAGGGCTTTATGCCGCGTGCGATAGCGAGCTCATATCGATTGAAAAGCGGTACTTCACATCGCTGCGCAGCATCCGTTCATAGGCTTCGTTGATCTTTTGAATGGGGATGATCTCCACGTCCGCGATAATCTGATGCTCGGCGCAGAAATCGAGCATCTCCTGCGTCTCCTTTACGCCGCCGATGAGCGAACCGGCAAAATTGCGGCGTTTGAAGATGAGGCTGAAGATTTCGACCGCCATGGGCTTTTCGGGGGCGCCGACCTGGGTTAGCGTCCCGTCCCGCTTCAAAAGGTCGAGATAACGGCTGACCTCATGCGGTCCCGCGATCGTGTCCAGAATAAAGTCGAAGCTGTTCGCGTGAACCGCCATCTCGCCGGGATTTTTTGCGATCATGACCTCGTCGGCGCCGAGCCTTTTGCCGTCGATGACTTTGCTCGGCGACGTGGTGAACAAAACCGTATGGGCGCCAAAGGCGTGGGAGAATTTTATGCCCATGTGGCCGAGCCCGCCGAGCCCGGCGATACCGACCTTCTGGCCTGGTCCGACCCGCCAATGGTGCAACGGCGAATAGGTGGTGATGCCGGCGCACAGCAGAGGCGCCACGCCGGGCAAATCGAGCGTGTCGGAAATCCGCAGCACGAACGCCTCGTCGACGACGACCGCGTTGGAATAGCCCCCCGAAGGTCGGGCCGCCAATGACCTTGTCGACGCCGTTATAGGTCGGGATGAAGCCCTTCTCGCAATATTGCTCCAGGCCTTCGCGGCAGGAACGGCAAGTGCGGCAGGAATCGACCATGCAGCCGACGGCGGCGAGGTCGCCCGTCTTGAAAAGGGTCGCTTCGGCGCCGGTCTTGGTTACCCGGCCGACAATTTCATGTCCCGGAAGACAAGGGTAGACCGTGTTGCGCCATTCGTTGCGGGTCTGATGAAGGTCGGAATGGCAAACGCCGCAATAGAGAATTTCGATCTTGACGTCCTTCGGTCCTGGGTCGCGACGGTTGAATGAGAAAGCAGCGAGCGGCTCGTTCGCGTTCCGCGTGGCGAAACCCGTGCATTGGAACATGTCGGCTATCTCCTTCTTGGCGCGGTGGCGAATCACCGCCACCAGTCGAGAACCCGTTCAGAGCTTGGCCTGAGCCTTGAGGAGGGCATCGGCCGATGTTGGCTCGGTCTCGCCCAAACGAACCCGGTAAACGCTGAGATTCTCGATCACCCGCTGGACGTAATTGCGGGTTTCGGTGAAGGGAACCCGCTCGACCCAGTCGACCGGATCGACGCCGGGCTTGCGTGGGTCGCCATAGGCGTCGATCCACTCCTTGACCCTCTTGCCGCCGGCATTATAGGCGGCGAAGGTCAGGATGTACGAGCCCTTCTGCTCGGCCATGAGCTCGCCGAGATGACGTGCCGCGAGCTGGGCGTTGAATGTCGCGTCGGTCAGGAGCCGCTTTGGGTCGAAGGCGACCCCTGCATGCTCGGCGGTCCTTTTCGCGGTCGACAGAATCATCTGCATCAAACCTTTGGCTCCGGCCGACGAGACGGCGGATGGCTCGAAGGCGCTTTCCTGACGCGCGACCGAATAGACGATCGAGGGCGCGGCGGAATTTTGCAAAGGCTCGAAGGCAGGCACTCCATAGTCCGGGAAGGCCAGCGCATCGACCGGCATGCCGCGCTGGCTTACGATCTTGCCGAAGTTAAGCGAAAGGTGCGCGTCGCGCTGCTTTGCAACGAGGCTCGCCAGGGCCGCCACTTGGGTCTCATCGGCAAGGTGACGCGCGGCTTCGATGACAAGCGGAGCCGCCAAATCCTTTTCGCCCGCGGCGTAAACAACTTCGATCGCCTTGATCGCGTCGTCGCGGTCCTCTCCCTTCGCCTCGTTGGCGATGGAACGGACCGGAAGCGTTGTCACCCCGAGTTTTCCGCGCGCAAGCTGTCCGTAATAGGTTGTCTGATGAACCGCCGCCCGCTCGTAGAACGCGCGGGCCGCCGTCGCGGCGCCGTCCGCGAAGGTTGCCTCGGCGGTGCGGCCCTGCCAATAAGCCGCTCGCGCCCTGGACATTGGCGTCTCGGCGAGCTTGGCTATGGCGTCGAAATGCGCCGCCGCGCGCGCCGGGTCGTTAAGGAAGCGAAGCGCGATCCAGCCGGCGTGAAATTCGGCCTCGATCCGCATTTCGTGCGACATCGCGGAATGTTCGGCGCACAGCTTGTAGGCGGTCGCCGCGTCGTTTTGATCGAGGAGTTTTCTGGCGAGAAGCCGGCGTTCGATCCACCATTCGTCGCCGTCGATTAGATGCGTGGGATCGCGTGGGGCGGCCAGCATGATGTCGGCCGCCGCGCGGATTTTTCCGGCGTGGCGCAGTTTGTGGATCTGCGCGAAAAGAAAGCCCGGGTCGGTGCGAAGGGCCAATGGAACCACGGCGAGAAGCTTGTCGCTCGGCCCTTCGTTGATCACGGCGGCACGTGCCTTGGCGAGCGCCAGCACATCGGGCCCGGCCAAGGCGGCGGCGCGAAAAGCCCCGGCGATCTGCTCCTTGTAGAGCAAACGATCGGCACGAAATTTATGGTCGGCTCTGTCCAAATAGGTGTTGAAGTCCGTTTTCACCTTTGCTTCGAGCTGGGGGTTGAGGTCGGCTTCGCGCCACACCGCGCGCACCAGGGCGGCCGCCTCGCTCGTCTTGCCGTCGTCGGTCAAAACGCGCGCAAGAGCGAGCTTGCCCGCCGGAGTCTCGGGATCCGCGCCGCTAAAAAAAGTCTTGATGAGCGCGCTGCTTTTGCGATCGCCGAAGAGGGCTTCCTCGCTGCGCTTCTTCAACCAGTCGAGCGCGGGCCAGACCGGATGCGCCTGCATGAAGGCCTGCAACCGCTCGAAGCCGGTTTCGCGCGGAAAGCTCCGCAGCGCGATCCATTCAAGGGCCGTCTTGACAATTTTGTCTTTTGCGGTTGCCGCCGCGCTGTCGCCTCGCGCTAGATCGCCCGCCTTATAAAACGCGATCGCCTCGGCAAAGCTGGTCAGGTCGCATTCTGGTTGCGATGTGAAGTCCGGCGAGAGCACGCCAGCTTGCGGCGCCGCCTTGGCGACAGGCTTGGCGAGATCGCCCTCGCTACGAGTCGCATCGCTAGAAGACGCGGGTCCCTTGGAATCGCGCTCCGGGGCGAGAGGGAGGGAAATGGACGACGGCTTCTCGCGGTGGCTCGCCACGAATAGCGAACGTTGCCCCGCGGTCCATCCCGCGGCGAGTGCACAAATCGCTACAGCGCCGATTCCCGGGACGCGCCCGAAACGAAATTGCCTTGCGAGCATGGTTCATCCAATCCTACAAAGCGGCGCTGAAACGGACAAACCTGAACCATTTTTTCTTAACAAATGGCAAACGAAGCCTCTCCGGCACAAAGCCGCCTTGACTGCCGGAAACCGCCGGCCTCGGCGGAACTGTCGGTACGGTCTCGACAAAAGAGACCTTTTCGGGAGCGAATTCAGCGTCTATGTCTCATGCTGCGTCCACGCTTTGTGTTTTTTTTGCGCTCGCGCGCTGGTTTTTTTACCAGAACCCGAAATTGCGGCGTCACTTGGACGAAACTTCGGAAAGGCAACACTGTGGCAATTGGGAGACAGACGGCTTTCAAGGGTTCGATCACCGCGCTTGTCACGCCGTTTCAAGATGGGCGCTTCGACGAGGATCGTTTTCGCGCCTTGGCCGATTGGCAGATCCTCAGCGGCACGCACGGGCTAGTGCCGGCCGGGACGACGGGCGAAAGTCCCACTCTGTCGCACGAGGAGCATCGCAAGGTCATCGCGGCCTGCGTCAGCGAGGCCAAGGGGAGGGTTCCGGTCATCGCCGGCGCAGGCTCGAACAACACGCAAGAAGCAATCGACCTTGCGCGTTTCTCGGAAGCAGCCGGCGCCGACGGGCTTCTCGTCGTCACGCCCTATTACAACAGGCCGTCGCAGGAGGGTCTTTTGCGCCATTTCAAGGCGGTCAACGATGTGGTCGGCATTCCAATCCTCATTTACAATATTCCGCCGCGTTCGGCCGTCGATATGTCGATCGATACCATGAAGCGGCTTTACGAATTGCAAAATATCGCGGGCGTCAAGGATGCGACCGGCAATGTCGGCCGCACGGCGCTGCAGCGCCAGGCGCTTGGCCCGGATTTCATCCAGCTTTCGGGCGAGGACATGACGGCGCTCGCGGTGATGGCGCATGGCGGCCATGGTTGTATTTCAGTGACATCAAACGTCGCGCCAAAACTTTGCGCGCAGATGCAGGAGGCTTGCCTTGCCGGCGATTTTTCGGCGGCCCTAAAGCTGCATGACCGTTTGGCCCCGCTGCACGCGGCTTTGTTCGTCGAACCCAGTCCGGCGGGGCCCAAATATGCGCTTACCGTGCTTGGCAAAATTTCCGGCGAAATACGGCTCCCCATGCTGCCTGCCTCGGAGGCGGCGCAAGCCGCGATCAAGGCGGCGATGATCCATGCCGGGCTCATTCATGCTTGAGGCGGCGGAATCGCTGGGAGGTGTTTATGATGACATCCAAGCCGGAACGCCCGCGAAAAATCGCCGCGGATAACCGGCGGGCGCGGTACAATTATGAAATTGGCGAGATCTTTGAAGCCGGCCTGATGCTCACCGGTACCGAGGTGAAATCGCTGCGCACCGGCAAGGCCACCATCGCGGAAAGTTACGCTTCCGTCGATAGAGCCGGCGAAGTTTTTCTCGTCAACGCGAACATTCCGGAATATTTGCAGGCCAATCGCTTCAACCATGAGCCGAAACGGCCCCGAAAACTGCTTCTAAAATCGCGGGAGATCGCGAAGCTCGCGCAGGGAACCGAGCGTCAGGGCATGACGATCGTGCCGCTAAAAATCTATTTCAACGAGAAGGGCAGGGCAAAAATCGAAATCGCGCTCGCCCGCGGCAAGCAATTGCACGACAAGCGCGAGACCGAAAAGGCGCGCGATTGGGACCGCGAAAAGGGCCGGCTCTTGCGGGAGAAAGGGTAACGGTTTGCGGTGACGCAGGATGCCACTTAGCATCAAACACAGAACCTAAGTCCTCACCCTGAGGAGGCCGCGCAGCGGCCGTCTCGAAGGGCGAGGGCGCTCCAGCCGCGAGTCGCATCCTTCGAGACGCGCGCTTGGCGCGCTCCTCAGGATGAGGGCGAGACTTTTAAAAGCATTCACGATGCGCCGTTCTTTGGAGAGATTACGATGCTACCGCATCCTATGACTTCCGTGATGCAACTTGCTGTCACTGCCGCCGCAATTAGCTTTGCAGTCTGGACGTGGCGTGAACATCGCAACGCTGATCTCGTGCGGATTGGCATAAGTGTTTTGCGGGTCGATCCGGAAAAGGAAAAACAGGTTAGTGAGGCAACACGCAAATGGGCGCTTGATCTTATCGATGCCAATGCAGGTGATGTGAAATTTTCTCCTGACGCCCGAGCGCAACTGCTTAAGAAACCTTTGGAAACCTACGGAAGCGGCTATAACGTGGGCTTTGACTCTGGAAGTTTCTCACCAGTCAAGCCTGCCCGCCCCGCCCGTCGGCTGAACCGCCGAAGTAGTCACCGATCAAGTTCAAGCCGAGCCCCGACCACCTCTCTTGCTGTCTCGCACCGCCGCGCATGTCCCACAACACTTTTGGTCATCTCTTCCGGGTGACGACTTTTGGCGAAAGCCATGGTCCGGCGATCGGCTGCGTGGTCGATGGCTGTCCGCCTTTGATCCCGCTCGAAGAAGGCGACATCCAGACTTTCCTCGATCAGCGGCGTCCCGGCACGTCGCGCTTTACAACCCAGCGGCAAGAGGCCGATCGAGTCAAAATCCTCTCCGGCGTTTTCCATGATGAAAAATCCAAGCGCCAGGTGACGACCGGAACACCGGTCGCGCTCTTGATCGAGAACACAGATCAGCGCTCGAAAGATTTGCCACGATACATATCGTAGTAGCGATTCGGGCAGGATGCACGCTTTTCATGGCGCGTGACGGCGATGCCAAACGCCTCCCCAAGCCGATGACCCGCTTGCAGCCTGGCGGCAAGGAGTTCAAAGAGTGCTCGATGTCCTCCGTGGCTGAGGCCCCTCTCCTCGACGTCCGCGATCTTAAGGTGCTCTTCCGGCAGGGCGGCGCCGAGACCCTCGCCGTCGACGGCGTGTCCTTCACGCTGGAGCGAGGGCGCGCCCTTGGCCTCGTCGGCGAGTCGGGCTCCGGCAAATCGGTCACCGCTCTTTCCATTGTGCGCCTGCTCGGACGCGCCGCCGTAGTTCAAGGCCAAGTGCTCTTCAAGGGCGAGGACCTTCTGGCCTGCCGCGAGGCGCGGCTGCGCGAGATCAGGGGCGCCCACATCACCATGGTCTTCCAGGAGCCGATGACCTCGCTCAATCCTTTGCATACGATCGCGCGGCAGATCGGCGAGATACTTGAGCTGCATGGCGCCCGCGATGCCCAAAAGATCAAGGCACGCATCGTCGAGCTTTTGCAGGAAGTCGGTATTCCGGATCCTGGCGAGCGGCTCGGCGCGTTCCCGCATCAGCTCTCCGGCGGCCAGCGCCAGCGGGTGATGATCGCCATGGCGCTCGCCAATAGGCCCGATCTTTTTATCGCCGACGAGCCGACGACCGCCCTCGATGTTACGGTGCAGGCCCAGATTCTCGAGCTTTTGAAAGAACTCCAGGCGCGCCATAATATGGCGATGCTCTTCATTACGCACGACCTCGGCATCGTGCGCAAAATCGCCGACGATATGGCAGTGATGCAGAAAGGCAAAATCGTCGAAACCAACAAGGTCGCGGACCTTTTCGCCGCGCCGCGCCATCCCTACACCAAGGCGCTGATCGCGGCCGAACCGAAAGGCACCCCATCGCCGATTGACCTTGCCGCCAAGACCATCCTCGAGGCAAGCGATATCCGCGTCTGGTTTCCCGTCAAGCGCGGGTTTTTCCGCAAGACCGTCGGTTTCGTCAAGGCTGTCGATGGCGTGTCGGTGAGCGTGCGCGAAGCCGAGACGGTGGGCGTTGTAGGTGAATCGGGCTCGGGCAAAACCACGCTCGGCCTCGCCCTCCTTCGCCTCATTTCCTGCGAAGGCGCGATCGTCTTCCTGGGACGCCCCATCGACGGCCTCAAGTTCAAGGCGATGCGGCCGTTGCGGCGCGACATGCAGATCGTGTTTCAGGACCCCTACGGTTCTCTGTCGCCCCGGCTTCCGGTGGCCGACATCGTCGCGGAAGGCCTCGGCGTGCAATATAAAGCCATGTGCCTGCCGCGCCGGCGCGAGATCGTGGCGCAAGCGCTCGCCGACACCGGCCTCGATCCGGCCGCGATGGATCGCTATCCGCACGAATTTTCCGGCGGGCAACGGCAACGCATCGCCATCGCGCGCGCCATCGTTCTCGAACCCAAATTCATCGTCCTCGACGAGCCGACCTCGGCGCTCGACATGTCGGTGCAAGCGCAGATCGTCGATCTCCTGCGCGATTTGCAAAAGCGGCGAGGGCTCGCTTATCTCTTCATCAGTCACGATCTGAAAGTTGTCCGCGCGCTCGCCAGCGAAATCATCGTCATGCGCGACGGCAAAGTCGTCGAGTCTGGTCCGGCTTTGGAGCTTCTGGCAAACCCTCGCAGCGCCTACACGCGGGCGCTTTTCGCGGCGGCGTTCGACATCAAGGCCGATGGCGCGGCATTGAGCCAATGAGCCGGAAGCAATGTTATGCGCTGTGCTAACCTTCTCCATTCTGATTCACTTAGTGATTAACCGAAAACGCTACGTTTGCAGAAATCAAAACTTATGCGCAAAATTTGAAGGCCTAAGAGTCTGTCCGGAAACATCAGGCGGGATTACAAAGGTTTCGGAGCATGAGGCGGATAGAAGCGAGGCGCAGGAAAGCCAGCGCCTTGCGATTGAGGTTCTCCCAATCCTTGGCCAGTCTCCGGCAGCGATTGAGCGAAGTGAGCCAGAGGCTCCATCAAACAAAGTTTGATGGAGTGGCGAACGGAGAGCAAGCAATCGTCCGCTCGACAACCCAACGGCGTGGAAGCGCGACAAATCCTTTGGCCTGATCGGAGCGCTTGACGATTTCAACTTCGAGGTGGGGCAGGATTTTCGCCAAGGCCTTGTGGAATTCTGGCCCCTGA
>QHBR01000381.1 GCA_003244015.1 Hyphomicrobiales bacterium
AAAGATTGTAGAGCGCTTGCAAAATATTTGCGGCGCGTTAGGAAACGGCCCTCGCAAGTCACGGCTCACGTCGCGTAAACTACGCCCACTTTCGATCACCGCTGCAGCAACGATGACCGCGCTTATCGTGGAATTCCCTTGCACCAGAGCGCGAAGTTCATCGCGTCCATAAACATAAATAGGAACTTCGCCTGCCACCCTACTTTTGATTTCCCGTGCCAAGGGCAAGGACGAGTCGCTTAGACAAACAATACACCCAGTCCCTGCGGGTATTGCGTGTTCCAGGGCATACCTTAGCTGGTCCTGGAATGCTGGCGCACCGAGAAGCGCGTCAGGGTCTATGTGGAACTGTCGAGGGATCTGTTCTGTCGCGTGTTTTGCCGAAACCAACGTGGAACACCTTCTGTGCTCCCAACCGTGCGAACAAGGGGCCGAGACTACGGGGTGCATCCTGAATGGTAATTTCGATCGGCATAGGCTGCGGCCCCGGGAGTTCAAAATGATCTCCCCGCAAGGGGACAAAGGTGGACCCCTTTTTGCAAAGTTCGCAGTCAATCGCCCGATAATCCTGTGGTAGCTTAGATTCATCAAGGCCTTCAGGATTTAGCTCTGGGTGCCTCGAAAGATTACATATGGTCGTGAAGGATTCTTCCGAGCGGCCAAAATACAAGAGGTGGATTATCTGTTGAGGGGAGAGACGGGCTTGCTTGAGTATCTCTCGTGATAGAGTGCCGCTGCCGGATGCAGAGATAAACACAAAGGTCGTAGGAGCCACACGAAATCTACATTCCTTGTAGCCGTCGTATGACTGGAAGTTTTTGACGGTAATTGAGGGGCGAGTCTGAACAAATGCGCGTAGATGATCGCTAATTGCCGCTACGAATTCAAAAAGACCGGACGTGTCCACATAGGCGAGGTTTATGTGCTCGCTTATTAAAGGTAGTGCTCCCAATGCCACGAATGATAGCTCCGCAGCATCAACTAGCACGCTTGCATATCGGATAAACCGCTCTGTGTGCCGCCCGGATGGAATCTGAAAGTGATAATTTCCATGTGCCTCCTCGTAGCCATCATGGCGGGTGAGTATGTGGGTGATAGTTCTCCGGACGAGTCTCTCGAGTCGGAGAGGCTCAAATTTAGTAGCTCCATGCACAACCTGCCGGTACGTTTCCCTTCCGTCGGATCCAAATGCAGCTACGATTATGGCGCTATTCACCCGCTTTTTTATCGTCGCCAAAACCGCTGAGTTCTGAAATGCGGAAACAGTACATTCAAAAGCCGGTTGGCGGACTACAACCATAATTTCATCAGGAGTTAAGTTTTCATCAAGGTCCCGCTCAACAGCCTCTTTAAACTCATCTTCAGCAAGCGTATCCGCCTGTGAGTAAACGAGGAGTATGTCGCGATACAGTTCCTCAGCGGTAACATCAAACCGGTACGGAAAAAGCGTAATCAGGCCAGCAGACGAATGCTGCATTGATTGAGGCATACGAGCCTTCCGATGTTAGATGAAAAGCCGGTGGAGGAGGGCACGATGTGGAATGTGGAATAATGTGTCCGGCAGAGGTGACAATCGCTAGCTTATTCCCGGTCCCAGAACAAGGAGTTGCCCAGTGAGATTTGTGAACGCAACCGCCAGCAACTTCGTCGCAACCCATTTTGGCTCGAAAAGAGGCATGGGCGATCACGGGTGGCCCAGATTCGCGTGCTTTTCGCAAGGCAAACGATGGCGTGGCTGAGACGATAGCGCGACCCCTTGCGAGAGGATGGGAGGGATTGAATTCCGCTAAAAGCGCCGGATTCGAATAATGTTGCTAGCTAGAAAGCGCTAGGGTATCAACCTGTCCCTAGTTTTCAAAGGACCATCAAAGTGTTCGAAAAGACGCTCATCATTTTGAAGCCGGATGCCATGAGCCGGGGGCTAGCCGGCAAGATCATCGCACGATTCGAACGCGCTGGGCTTAAAATCGCAGCGGCCCGCTTGGACAGGACTAGCGCGGAAATGCTCGACAAACACTATCGAGTCGAAAAGCTTGCGCCTATAATCGGTAAGAAGAGTAAAGACGCAGGAACAGATGTTGGAGACGACGTAGCCGCGTATGGTAGAATGGTCCTCAGTTGGAACCAATCATACATGATGGAGGGTCCAATCTTGGTTATGGTGTTGAAAGGCGAAAACGCAATAAAGCGGGTTCGAGCCCTGGTTGGGGCCACCGATCCGCAAAACGCACCTCCAGGGACAATTCGCGGAGATTTTGGTGTTGACAGCATTGCGATAGCTAACAGCGAGCGTCGTGGGACGGCAAATCTCGTGCATGCATCAGACAAATCTGATAAGCTTGACGAAAATCAGTATGAAGAGGCCAACGACGAAATATCGCTGTGGTTTCCCGGAGCCGGCCTGGAGAACAGGTATGACCACCGAGATTGAACTGAGGGCGCGAATCTCTCAGCTTGGGAACGAAAATCCCCACCAACCTAGCGTTCGCTCTGCACGGAGTCGGAGGCGTTGGCTTCAACGCTTGTCCGTGCTAATCATCATCGCGGTCGGCCATTGGCGCGGTAAAGAGACTAATAAGAGACTAATGAGAAAAGCCACGACGCTAATGAATTGAAACTAAATATATTGCGGGCGTAGTTCAATGGCAGAACGGCAGCTTCCCAAGCTGCATACGAGGGTTCGATTCCCTTCGCCCGCTCCAGTACTTAGCAGTTTTCCTCTGAACGTCTTGGCACCGATTTGGCACTCCGGTGCCACAGCACTTCGACTCCAAGCACGCGGCTGGATAAGCTCGGCAGGAATGCCCGTTTTCCTTATCTGCCTTTTTGACGTGCTTTTCATGCTGTTTGGCGTCCGCGCCTATGGCGCAATCAACGACGGCTTGCGCTACCTGGGTCACGATCCTCGGATTGCGCCTCGCCTTTACCTCCGCTGCAGGAAAACAACCCCAAACGCTGCAGAGGCGTCTTACACAAAAGATCGGACATTCTCGGTGCGGTCGCCATTAGGCACACAACATTGCCCGATTCCTACGAAGCGGCGGCCACACCACAGTGCTCGTCCTGGAGCGAAGCGATGATCGGTTCGGCGAGCGTGATCGTGCAGGCTTCGATCGGATCGCTCGCAAACTCCCGCCGCTCTAGAAAAATCTCCGGAAAAATATTGAACGAGTGCTCGACGTGTCGCCCGTCGCTTTTCTTGAAATGGGCGTTGATGAATGTGTAGTGGATTTCATGCAAGGCACGGGAAAGCTGCTCGCTGTCGCGCCCGCCCCATTCCTTGCGGCCGATGAGGCGGCCGAGCTCCCGCTTCGTGAACGACACTTCTTGGCGGATGGGGCGACCGTAGTCGGAATGTTTTTTTATGAGCGCGATGAAAATCTTGTGGGCGAGCTGCCCCGGTTGTCCGAGCTTCGGATCGGGGCGTATGACGATCGTCTTCTCGCTTGTGCTCGAATGCAATTTGATTTCCTCCGTGCGCGACGGTGCTCGTTTCGATCATGACAAAAGAGCGCGCCGGAGATGCGCAAGAGCGTATTCTCGATGTAGAGTTTTTCGATCCGATACGGCTCGCTTGTCGCGTGCACGTTCTGTTGTTCGTTTCCATAATGCGTACGTGCATTATAGATCATAATCAGCACGCGATCTGATGAAGGTGTGGACAGCTATTCCCTCTTTCTTCGATCACGCCTCGCGTTCATCTTTCTTTTCGATCGGTGTCGTGGGGACGCCGCGCGCTTCGAGCATGTATTTTGCGAGCGTCTCGCTCTGCGCAATCGCACTCGCCTGCTGAAGTTCGATCAGCCGCTGGTTGGCCTGGTCGAGAACATCCTCGGTGCGACGTACCTGCTTTTCGTATTTCCCTTTGAATTCGTCAACCTCCGCTTCGAGCCGCTTTACATAAGGGTGCTCAAAGATGTCGCGTTCTGTCGCGACATGGCGCGACGTGTCGTGGCTCGTCGTCGTCTCTTGTTGCTCGTCGTCGTCGTACTCTTTCAAGGCGACGGCCGTCGCGACTTGTCGCGACACGTCGTGA
The DNA here is from genome assembly GCA_003244015.1 of Hyphomicrobiales bacterium. GTDB lineage: Bacteria > Pseudomonadota > Alphaproteobacteria > Rhizobiales > Beijerinckiaceae > Methylocapsa. The sequence continues at coordinate 4,037 of QHBR01000381.1, forward strand.
CCTGTCGCGGTCGGTCGCACCTCCTCGATATAGGCAATGTGCTTTGCGACGGACGCGGAGGTGATCAGATATTTTTCATCGATCGCCGTCTCGATGCGCCAGCAATCCAAATGCCCTTTTGCGCAATAGCGCTGAATGCTACGAGGCGTTCGCGGATGACCCGCGTGCTCGTAGAGCATCGCCGCTTCGTCGATCGAAAGGGTATAGTCGCTGTCGTTGCTGGTCCCGACGAGTCGCGACAGGTCGGGCGATTGTTGTCGGGCTTCGTCGAATGTCATTATAGACAGTGTAGCATCGGCAGTCGAAACGCGCTGCTCGGATATCCCCACCAGGGAATTACCTGAGTGAAATCTAATGTTATCCTATGGCTATGAGAAAAAGCTTCTTATTGACTGCAGCACTGGGGATCGTCACGAGGGTTTTTCAACTTCTGTTTTAGGTACAGTTTTGACCCTTTTGGTCGGTTAACAGAACTTAACGCTCTGTCCTACGTGCCAGGTTTAGCATTTGGATTGGTTGTTGTAGCTCTCGTCTTTCTATTTAAGGGCATCTCATGATCCCGATCCGAACCTTGCTCCAATAGATTCGCTCATTGGTGGGTTTATTGCTACTTTGTTATTCGTTGCTTGTCTGCAGGCGATATTCAAGAAATATTCCCGTATGCAGATCTTATTCAGCTCTTGCGAAGGTTTAATTGGCGCTCTGCTTATCGATGCGATTCTTTTTCCTTCACCGATAGATTACGCATTCTTTGTCGGTTGGCAAACCACAATGCTCCTCATTATAACTGAACCTCTGCTTCAAGGGACTAGGTGACCAAATCGCGATCTCGAAGACTTTAAGACACTCCTGTACAATCATTTGTTCTTACCGATCTTTCTTCCTGGGCGAGCTCACCGATGTTCGGCTTCTGCGGTGACCCGCAGCTGCGAGGTGAGTGCTCCGAACCGCCCGATGATCGTTGCGGTGCCTTCCCGCAGGCCGCGCACAACTCCGCCCCGGTTCGAGGCTTACGGCAGGTGCCCCGGCCGAGGGCGCAAGGCTATAAGACACATAGCGCGAGTCGAAATACGGCACTTCCCACCAAAGGGAAGTATCCGCTGCTCTTTGGTCCGGTGCAGGCAGGATCTTGGCCAAATATCGGCGGCAACGCGAATATCGTCCCGACTGTCTCTAATGGAAAGGTCTATGTCGCTTCCAATAAACTGCTCACGATCTTTGGGGTCCCAGGTAACGCCGAAATGGTCATTAGCGCTCCGCTACCTGCGCAGCCGATTGCATCCCTAACTAGCACTTTCTCATACTCTGGGGTACTTCAAGACGTCAACGGACCGGCGCTCACCCTCAAAGATCGCAAGGGCAAAAACAGACAGATCGATGCTTCCCAAGTGATGAACAATGAGCGCGTTGCCGTTCTGATCAAGGGTGACTCTTTTACCGTGGTAGGATCATCACTCACCCCAACTGGCGCGCTGCTTGCGGATGCGATTTACCGGGCCAAAGGCGATACAGGTGATGAATGGCCGCCCGATAAAGAGCCGAATCAACACTGACCAGTTGAAGTCCTGTGGGCTCGCCGACGCGCTACGGGACAGTTGCGACGGCGGTCGGCTTATCCATATATCGTCGGCGA
>QHBR01000262.1 GCA_003244015.1 Hyphomicrobiales bacterium
GCCATCTGGCCCTCCACATATGGTCTAATGGACTCCTTCGAAGCTCTTCGCTTTCTTTAGGTTCCGTCATGTCTCTCTCCGCTACACCGGTTGCGAACGTGGGTTCCCTCGCCGGAGCGCTCGGTCAAGCCAATGCCTGGCCATTCGAGGAAGCGCGCAAGATCGTCGCGCGCATCGAGGCTTCCGGCCAAACGGAGGTGCTGTTCGAGACCGGCTATGGGCCTTCCGGCCTGCCGCATATCGGAACTTTTGGCGAGGTCGCGCGCACGAGCATGGTGCGCCACGCCTTCCGGGTGCTGACGCAGGACAAGATCAAGACCCGCCTTATCGCGTTTTCGGACGACATGGACGGCCTTCGAAAGGTGCCGGACAATATTCCCGACAAGGAGCTTGTCGCCGCCCATCTCGGCAAGCCCCTGACAGAAGTTCCAGACCCTTTCGGCACGCATGCAAGCTTTGGCGCGCACAACAACGCGCGGCTGCGGGCATTTCTCGATCAGTTCGGCTTCGACTATGAATTCGCCTCGGCGACGGATTACTACAGGTCTGGTCGCTTCGACGCCGCGCTTCTCCACGTTTTGGCCCATTACGACGAGGTGATGGCGATCATGCTGCCGAGCTTTCGCGAGGAGCGGGCCGCGACCTATTCGCCGTTCCTGCCGGTTCATCCAAGAAGCGGCGTTGTCATGCAGGTGCCGATTGAAAAAATCGATGCCGCCGCGGGCACGCTCAATTGGCGCGATCCGGACACGCAAGAAAAATTTGTGACCAATGTGACCGGCGGCGGCTGCAAGCTGCAATGGAAGCCGGACTGGGCGATGCGCTGGTGTGCGCTCAAGGTCGACTACGAGATGGCTGGCAAGGACCTGATCGAATCGGTCAAATTATCCGGCGCGATTGCGCGCGCGCTCGGCACCACGCCGCCGGAAGGATTCAATTATGAATTGTTCCTCGACGAAAAGGGCCAAAAAATCTCGAAGTCGAAAGGCAACGGCCTGACCATCGACGAGTGGCTCGCGTATGCAAGCCCCGAAAGTCTGTCGCTTTTCATGTATCAGAAACCAACCGCCGCCAAGCGGCTCGCTTTCGACGTGATCCCGCGCACGGTCGATGATTATCTTAGCCTTCTCGATGCCTATCCAAGGCAAGAGGCCAAGGAGCGTCTCGGCAACTCGGTCTGGCATATTCATTCGGGCGCGCCGCCGCCGCCCGAAGTCTTGCGCGGCGCGGGCAATCAAGCGACCGCCATCACCTTCGGCATGCTGCTCAATCTCGCCGCCGTGGCGAACAGCGAAGATCCCCAGGTGCTTTGGGGTTTTTTGCGCCGCTATGCGCCGGACGTTTCCGCCGCGACGCATCCGCGTCTCGACCGGCTGGTCGCTTATGCGGTCCGCTATTTCCGCGATTTCGTGCGCCCGGCGAAAAGTTTTCGCGAGCCGGACGCAATCGAGCGCGAGGCACTCGAGAATCTCGCCGCCGCTCTCGCCGCCCTGCCGCTAGGCGCCAGCGCCGAAACTATTCAGACCACACTCTACGATGTCGCGCGGCAAATACCGCGCTATCAGGATATGAAAGCCAAGGGCGCGACAGCCGAACGTCCCGGCGTCTCGAACGATTGGTTCGCCATGCTTTATGGCGTGCTGCTCGGCGAAAGCCGTGGCCCTCGATTTGGGTCTTTCGTGGCGCTTTACGGAATCGCCGAAACCCGCAAACTCATCGCCGACGCCTTGGCCGGCGATCTTCCATGCAACCGTGCCGCATTCCACGCATGAAGATTAAGACAGTAAAATATTTATCAATATTTATTTTGCGCCGTGAAAGGGCGATCTCGTGCGCGGAACGATTCGGGCAGCCACCCGGCGCGCCCAGGCGCGGCAAAGACTTGGGGTAACACATATGGGGGCCAAGCTCGGTTATGGATTTGATCTATAAAATTGCTCCTGCCTCGTTGTGGCGCAAAGCCCAGGACAAGGGCCGGTTTGACGGCGCGCCGGCCGATATCGCCGACGGTTACGTCCATTTCTCGACCGCGGAGCAGGTGGAAGCAAACGCCGCGAAATATTTCAGTGGCACAGGCGATTTGCTGCTTATCGCGGTCGACACAAAACGGCTCGGCGACGGCCTGCGCTTCGAGCCGTCGCACGGCGGCATGCTTTTTCCACATCTTTATGGCGATCTGCCGCTCGACGCCGTGGTCTGGGCAAAATCTCTGCCGCTCCGGCCAGACTGCAAGCATGATTTCGCAGGTCTTTTAGGAATAACTGACGAGCCAGAACCAGACTAGCCGGGGACCTTTCGCATCGCCAAATCAAATCTTTTTTCCATCCGCGCGAGCCTTGCCCGACATGATCGACGGGAAACGATTGCTCCGCACGCTGGATCTGGGTATGAGGAAGGCTGGTATGCGTATATGGATGTTTCCAGGCAACCGATAGGTGTGGCCATGTCATCCAGCCGCTGCTCAACGTGGCCAACGGCCGCTCGCATAAGCGCAAAACGTTCCGAGAACCAGGTTTTCGGTGTTTTCGGGCATGGCCGGTCGCTATGATCTCGCGAGAGATGCGCCATGATCGAGGATATTGCAACGTGTTTGAAACACGCCCCGATGCCGCCGTTATACAAGTTCCGGCCTCAAAGTAGCGTCAAATTTATACGCTACCGTCTATTAGACACGCTCGCGCGTCCCCTGTTGTTCAGGCTCGATCCCGAGCGTGCGCATGAATGGGCGATTCGAGCGCTTAAAGTTCAGCAAAAACTTCCCCGGCGGCCGGCCCCGCCAGACGACCCTCGCCTCGCGGTCTGCGCTTTCGGTCTCGATTTTCCCAATCCGCTCGGGCTCGCGGCGGGTTTTGACAAGAATGGCGAAGTTGTCGATGCGATATTGCGTCTGGGTTTCGCCTTCACCGAGGTAGGCTCGGTCACGCCGTGCCCGCAGGCAGGTCAATCGCGCCCGCGCCTGTTTCGTCTCACCCCCGATGAGGCGGTGATCAACCGTCTCGGCTTCCCAAGCCAGGGACATACGGCCGTCCACGTCCGCCTCGCTGCGCGTGCGCGCAGGCCGGGCATTGTGGGGGTCAATCTCGGCGCCAACAGGGACTCAGCCGATCGCGTGGCCGACTACGCGCGCGGGATCGCGGCCTTCGCGGATGTCGCGGACTATTTTGCGATCAATGTTTCTTCGCCTAATACGCCTGGCTTGCGGGATTTGCAGCGCGCCGATGCGCTCGACGATTTGCTTGCGCGCGTGCTTGCAGCCCGCGACGAGCAAGCCGACAGGTTTGGCCGCAAACCCGTGCTTCTGAAGATCGCGCCCGATCTTACGCTTGCCAGATTCGACGAGATCGTCAAATGCGCGAGGTCGCGGAAAATCGACGGCCTCATCGTCTCGAATACCACGGTTTCGCGGCCAGCATCATTGCGCGACTCTTCGGCGAACGAACGGGGCGGCCTGTCCGGCCGGCCGATTTTCTCGCTCTCGACGCGCATGCTGGCGCAAACCTATCTGCGAACGGAGAATCAGTTTCCCTTGATCGGCGTTGGCGGCGTCGACAGCGCGGAAACCGCCTTCGCCAAGATCGAGGCCGGCGCAAGTCTCGTGCAGCTCTGTACATCCTTTGTGTTCAAAGGGCTTGTGCTTGCGGAGGAAATAAAGCGCGGCCTCGTCCATCTCCTCGCGCAAAACTCCTATCCCCGGCTTGCGGATGCAACCGGCGCCGTGGCGGCAGACTGGGCCAGTGGAAAACTTAACGCGGACAATTTTCGATAGCGCCACGCTTGGGTGAGGCCGCGCGCGAGAAGAAAAAGCAGCAAGGAGACCCACAGTCCGGCGTTGCCGAAAGGGCGCAGCAGATAGAAGCTTGCGATATAAAGCACGAGCGAGACGAGCATCATATTGCGCATGTCGCGCGTCCATGTCGCGCCGGCGAACACGCCGTCGAGTTCATAAGCGAGCGCGCCCGCGAGCGGGGCAAACGCTGCGAACAAAAGATAATCGCGGGCATATGCCCGCACCTGTGGTTCAGTCGTAAGAAAATCGATGAACGGTTTGCCGGATATAAGCGCCACGGCTGCCAAGCCGGCCGCAAAGGTGAATGACCAAAAGGCGGTCAGACGCACCGCCGCGCGAAAACCGTGCGGGTCCCGCGCGCCGATCGCTTGGCCGCACATCTGCTCGGCGGCGGTTCCGAAACCGTCGAGAAAATAAGCCGCGACGAGAACGAGATTGATCAAAATCGCATTGCCTGCGAGAACGATATCGCCGCCGCGCGCGCCCTGCGCGGTAAAAAACGCGAAGGCGAATAGCAGCGCCGTGTTGCGGATGAAAATATCGCGATTGATCGTAAACATCCGCGCGATTTTTCCGCGATCGAGAAACAGCGCGGCGTCCGCCCGGAATAGATCGCCGTACATGCGCCACGCAACAAAAAAACCAGCGGGCGTGCCCAAAACCTCGGCCGCGAGCGTGCCGGCCGCCGAACCGCGCACGCCCAGCGCCAAGCCGTAAACAAGAGCAATGTTGAAGGCGATGTTGCCCAGATGAATCAAGACTTGGAGGACAAGCGCCACGCCGGTCCGCCCGCGACCAACGATGGCGCCGAGCACCGCGTAATTGATAAGAACAAAGGGCGCCGACCAGATCCGTATATCGAAATAAAGCCGCGTCGCGCCGGTGAGTTCGGGGCTAGCATCGAGTGCGCCGAAAGTGATCCAGGCGATCGGCGCCTGGAGCAAAATCATTGCTGCTCCAATGCAAACCGCGACGATCAGGGCGCGCATGAGCGTCGCGCGTTGCTCGGCGGCGTCCCCGGCGCCAAGGGCTTGCGCGGTGAGCCCCGCCGTCCCCATGCGCAAAAAACCGAAACTCCAGAAGATGAAGTCGAAAATGACGGCAGCGGCGGCGATCGCGCCGCGAAGATGCGCCTGGCCGAGCCTGCCAATAATCGCCGCGTCGGCGATGCCGAGCAACGGCGTCGACAAATGGGCGAGCGTCATCGGCAGCGCGAGCCGCACCACGCGGGCGTGGCTCACGCGCGGAGGATTTACACAGGTGTTTTTTGCGTTGGCGGGCACCGCGTCGCCACCAAGTTCAGCGGGCGTTGCGCATATTCATGAGCCGCAGCACCAGCCAGACCGGAACGACGATCGCGGCCCCGGCGACGATATAGTCGGCGATCTCGCGGATCGCGTCGAAACCGAGCCCCCAGATGCGATCGACGAGCTGTCTAAGCCCGCGAAAGATGTCCAAGGGCCTGATGTCGAGCCACATCAGGAAGGCGCCGACGATCAGGGAGACAAAAAGAAGGCGCAGGAAAACGCCGCCGGGCGAGCCGCCGAGAAAGCGGTTGAGCGCCGTCTCTTGGGGACGGGAGCGGACACCGGATGGGCCGGGCAGCTGTTCAGGGGCCGTCCAACGGGGAGGCGCCTTCGGCGTAGAACTTTCATCGTCGCTCATGCGGTACCTCTCAAATCGAAGCTAAGGAGGCGGGAAGGCCTCGGAAAATCAGTTTGGCCGATACTTTGCGCGGCATGTCAACATCAAGCAATGGATCACCTTGAATTTCGGCTTGCCGCCGTCTTTGGGCGCTAAGTTGGCGTTGCCACAACGACCGCTCAGCGCCACAAGCTGTCATTCCCGCGATGCTCTGACCGCGCGGGACTCTGCCGTCCAATGCGTCGAGTGAGACCGTTCAGAAATCCGGTTTGTCCGCCTGCGGCGAAGTCCCGAGAAATGATTTCGCGGACTTGCGCAACGCCTCGGCAATTCGGTTCAGATAGACGTCGGCCGCCATCGCAGCCGACATGCCGATCGCGAAAAGAGAGGTTGGGTCACGGAATCCCTGGTGGTCGCCTGAGTCTAGATCGTGATTGATGTTGAATCCGAGGATGTCGAAGCTGAGCTTGCCGCTAGCGACCAACAGGGCGAGGATGTAAGCGATCGCGAGGGACAGGACCACTCGCAGAATGGGCCGCGTCAGCAAGCCGCCGACAGCGGCGGGATCGGCGAAGCGCGCTTGGGCGCTGCTAAGCGAGCCAAAGAGAGCGGTTCCCATCAAGACTCCATACGCGGCGTAACGAAAGGCGATATACCCGAAGAAATGGCCGTGCGTCACGCCGCAGAAGTGCGCGACAACGTCAAAAAGGCTCTCTCCCGCGGAAGGCGGATCTGACCGCGTCGACAAAGTGGACAGGTTTTGGCACTCGCTTAATATGCTTTGATCTCCGATCAGCAGAGACGCCACCATGATCGCGCCCATCGTGTAGAGCCAGAGGCGGAGAAGTTCCCGGTAGTTCTTGGGTCGAATCACGAGTACGACAAAATCCTTCTTGAGCAGTTCGATCGCACGGAGCGCGCGCGACACCGACTCCGGACGCATGACATCCACGTCGGCCAGATCGGACGCAAGACGGTCGTTCCAAACCGCTACCGTGCTCTCGTTCGAGTCGGTTGCGAGCCGAACGCCGAGGGCAAAGGAACGGATTGCAGCACGAAGTTCGTCGGGTGCGGCGCGCTCTAGCGCCTCGATGGCCTGCGAGCGAACCGCGGGATCCTGCCTGTCGAGCCAGAGGCGGAGGAGTTCCTGGTAGTTTTTGGGCCGAATCACTTCTACGACAAAATCCTTCTTGCGCAGTTCGATCGCACGGAGCGCGCTCGACACCGACTCCGGACGCGTGACATCCACGTCGGCCACATCGGACCAGAGACGATCGTTCCAAACCGCTACCGCGCTCTCGTTCGAGCCGGTTGCGAGCCGAACATCGAGGAGAAAGGAACGGATTGCAGCACGAAGTTCGTCAGGTGCGGCGCGCTCTAGTGGATCGACTCTAACT
>QHBR01000136.1 GCA_003244015.1 Hyphomicrobiales bacterium
GTCACCGGACAGACTCTAAGGCAGCAAGCAACGCAAGCAGCCGAGCGACAAGCCCAAGCGAACAGTGAAGTCATAGAAACGTTCAAAGAACGGGTTGACGAAGCCCGGGGACGAATCAAGGACTTCGACGCGGTAGTCAACGCCGCGACGGTATCGCCTCAGAATCCGGATGTGGTTCATTTGATCCTTTCGAGCGAAAAGTCGCCGGAGCTCGCTTATTATCTTTCGAAGAATCCAAAAGTTGTTCACCGCCTTAATGAAATGGCGCCGATTAGTGCGGCGCATGAGATCGGCAGAATTGAAGCCTCATTGTCCATGGTTGCACCCAAAACTGTAACCAAGGCTATTCAGCTTGGAAGGCTAAATTCATGAATTTTCCGACGTTGCCCGTTGTTTTCTAGTTATTCCAAAAGCTTTGATTTCTAGCCGGTTTTGCGCTACTTTTTGTGACTGTTGATTTCTCTTGTGCCACTCGGCGGTGGCGACACGGTGGCGACAAATCCCGGAGAGCTTCCAGATGGCAATTGCTCGTCTTTCCAAACGGACGATCGATTCGTTCAAGCCTGGGCCTCGACCGTACATCATTTACGATGAAGATTTGACAGGCTTCGGGCTGCGGGTCATGCCTTCGGGCACGAAGACCTGGATTGTGGAGTATCGACCGGGCGCCGGTGGCCGGAAGGTCTCTAAGCGCAGAATGAAGATAGATGTCGCGACCAAGATCACTCCCGAAACGGCGCGATCGCGAGCGAAGGAAATTCTGGCGCGGGTCCACCTTGGCGAGGATCCCGCCGGCGCACGGGCCGCTAGCCGTGAAATCCCAACGGTTGCTGAATTCGCCAAGCAGTTTCTCGAAGAGGCGAGGCGGCTTCGCCGCCGAGCATTAAACCAAACACCAAGCGGCTCTATGCCAGCAACCTCCGCAGATTGGTCGTCCCGGCGATTGGGTCGTTCAAACTGGACGCGGTGACGAGCCCGGACATCGCGCGCTTGCACAGGAGAATTGGGAAGGCAACGCCAACCTCCGCTAACAACATGTTGGTTACGCTGTCCAGCATGTACCGCTATGCTGGGGAAGTCGGTGTGGTTACAAAGGGCTTCAATCCTGCTCGGAACGCGGTGACCCGGCACAAGACGGAGAAGAAAGAACGGTTTCTGACTATTGAGGAGATCGGACGGCTTGCGGACACGTTGCGCGACGTAGAGCAGCATGGGCTCAATTGGAAGCTCACCCCCGATCTTGATGCGTCGCGAGCCAAGCACCGGGCGAAGCCAGAACGCCAACATTCGACTACGCCGACGACATTGCCGCTATAATCGAGAAGTGGACCGCCGCTGCTTCCAGGCTTTACGGGCGCCGAAATTTGCAGGATGCGCGTGTCGTCTCCTAATCCGGCCACGGCGGTGACATTGCCGAGCGTGAAATTCCCGCTTGTCGCCAGCAAGCCCGCGAGTGGAAATCCAAAAGCAGCGACACCTTCACCGAGGCGAACGCCAGAACGAAGCGATGCGAAAGCCGTGGGGTGTGTCTCAACCTTTATGAGTGCAAGGTCATTTGCTGCATCGTGCGCCATCATGCGGCCTGCCATTTTCGGGGCGAGCCCAAGCGTCACTTGCACAAAGCTGCAATCTTTTACGACATGATCCGGTCCCGAGCGAGGTTTTGCCTTCCGGCTTTCTACCTTCTGGTACCGCAGGCGGAGACGGCGGAGTTGCCGGTAATGGCACATGCGGGACAGCGGCGGCCATAAAGCCGTGGCGCGGGAGGCGAGCGAGGTAAGCCTAACTCGATATTCGCGCGGAATAGATCGGACATGAGAGTTGCAAGCCGTTCGCCGTGCAAAACCGCATTTTGTGCGTCATCCTGTGTCCAAGAAAGCGTGAACCCTATTATCCCTCCAGGGATTGCCTGAGCGGGAGTACGTGTTCGACCCCCCGCTTTCTGTAACGATAGCGAAAAAATTGTCTTTGATCTTGCTATAGCTCGGCTGAACCCCGGCAACATCTAAAAGACGTGAATGTGTTGCGCGAAGGTCGCCTTTGGGAAAGAAATTGAAGGAGATTGCCGCGATCTTGTTTGTGTTTTCGAAATCAATCCCGGACCGCGTTCGAATTTGATCGAACCCTACTCCAACGGGTACCCAAAGCGACAATCCGGCAATTGGGTGTCGAACCGGCTTTAAATGCCAATACGCTAAGATCGGGTCCGCTATCTGGTGAATGCGATCGATTTGGGCAGCGGTCAAAATGCCTGAAACAGGAAAACGATTGTCCGTTTGAAAATGAGTGATGGCTTCGAAAAGCCGATGGTTGAATTCGTCATTCGCTACGGCCGGCCAATAACCGGCCACGCCAAGCAGCGCTTGCGTCTCGTAACGCTGATCAATCGGCAACCTATTGAATTCGGTTTGGGCAATACCGTAATCATCGGCCTGCCCAGGACAAGCCAACGCGACGAAAACCAAACAAGCGGCAAGAACCGTCCGCCCGTAAAGAATAAGCATGGAACGCATCTGGCGTTCTAAAGCAATCAATTGTGACCTCATAGTAGTCCTTACGCGAAGCCCGTCCTTCCCTCTCGCTCCGGCGGGCGTGGCTGCCGCGCCGCTCGCCCGCGACGTGGCGGCCTCTCTACCGCAAGCGCAAAAAGCGAATAACGCATGTTTCCCCGAATTTCCGATTTCTGCTTACCGAGCGCTTACCGGAATAGGTATGCCTATCTGGTGGCTGCTTCAAACCGCATGTAACCATTTGAAAACGCTGGTGCCGGTTGCAGGAGTCGAACCCGCGACCTACTGATTACAAATCAGTTGCTCTACCAACTGAGCTAAACCGGCATTTCATCGAGTTGCCGCATAATTTTCGTGACGGGCACTTGGACCGGGCGCCGCTGCTCGATTGATCCGAGGTGGCATCGGCTCCGTGCTTGAATGCTACATTGGCGATGGGTTTTGGCAACAGGTTTTAGAGTCGGGCGGGGAAATTTGGAGCGCTTATAGGCTGAGTTGCGAGCCTTGACCGGCAGCCGCCGGATCGCGCCTTCTTACATCCGCCAGCGGCGAATCGCCGCCGCCCGGACCCGGCGGCCATGCCACTCTTCGCACCAGAAGACCTGTTCAAATAAACCGGGCCATTGTGGCTTTTTGGACACATAGTCCGGATAAGGTCGTTTGGGAACAATCGAGAAGTGGCCGCACGCCCTTGAGAATGGTAGGAGATTGGTTCCATGCGGAATAGGTTGTGAATGCTGAGAGTTTTGTTGCTGGTCATCGTGCGCATCCTATTGGCCGGCGCGGCGTGTCTCGCGTTCGCGGGTTGTTCGAGCATCTCCGGGACCGGGCCGAGCGCGGGCGACGTTGAGGAAGCTGGCACGGGGGCCGCGCCACGCTACGAACTCGTCGATATAGATCCCCATGTCGTCGAAACATTGCGGCATCGCGGGCCGGCCAGCTTTCTTGCCCACTTTGGCGACTATCGGCCGTCGGTCGAACCACGCATTGGCATTGGCGACACGGTCTCGGTGACAATTTGGGAAGCGGGCGCGGGCGGCCTCTTTTCGGCACCTCTCGTCGCCGACCGGTTCAGTACCGGCTCGAAAAGCGCGACGATCCCCGATCAGGTCGTTGGACGGGATGGCGCGATCACTGTTCCCTATGCCGGCCGTATCCCCGTCGCCGGGCGCACGACCAGAGCCGTGCAGACCATCGTCGAACATGCGCTCCAAGGCAAAGCCATCCAGCCGCAAATCTTGGTCAATGTCGCCCACTCGGTCAGCAATACCGTTACGGTCACCGGCGAAGTCGCGAAAGGCGACCGGGTGCCTTTAAGCGTCAAAGGCGATCGCCTGCTAGAGGTCATCGCGGCGGCCGGCGGAATTCGCGTGCCGGTCAACGAAACCTACGTCCAGCTGTCGAGGGGAGACGTGACCGAGCGCGTCGCGATGACCCGAGTGACCTCCGACCCAAAAGAAAATATCTACATGCGCGCGAACGACGTTTTGACCTTGATCCGGGATCCGCAAACTTTCATTGCCTACGGCTCGACGGGCCGCAACGCCGAAATCCCTTTCGATGCCGAAGGCATCAACTTGTCGCAAGCTCTGGCCAAGGCAGGCGGGCTTGTTAATGCTCAGTCCGATCCGGCGGGTGTCTTCGTTTTCCGTTTTGAGCCGGAAGATGTCGCGCGCGCGCTGAGGCCGGATAGTCCGCTGATCCAGCATGGCTATTCGACGCCGATTGTCTATCGGCTTAACCTGCGCGAGGCGAACAGTCTGTTCGTCGCGCAAAGTTTCCAAGTCCTCAACAGGGACTTGCTTTATGTGTCCAACGCCCCGATCGACAATCTGCGGAAAGTCATGGAAATCGTCGGTTTGATTACGGGGCCGGCCTACACTGGGGTAGTCGCGGCAACGTTCCTAAAATAATAATGTCATGGGTCGCGGATCGCGCCGTCCGCTGGTCGTTCCGCCA
>QHBR01000075.1 GCA_003244015.1 Hyphomicrobiales bacterium
AGGGTCTGCGAGAGATAAGATAGGGTGGCTTTGTTTTTTCACTAAGCGTTCGGATTATTCTTCCACCACGTCACCGCGCCTCTACATTTATAACAGTTAATCAAATCATAGTAGACATCAAAGACAGGAAGAATGACGGCTCGATTTCAGGAAAGCTATACACCATAAGGGTATGGCGACGAGCTTTAAGGTTATGGATGCGCGGCGGCAAAGAATCCCGTGGCGACGGCCAACTCGGCCGCAATCTGGGCGCGGTTGCCCTTTTGCAGCCTAAATCCGATGTATATCGCAGCCGTCACCGCGAAGATCTCCGCCGCGAATTGTTCCGACTGCATCTTCGACATAAGCAAATGAAGCGGAATCGTGGCTACGGCAAGCACTGCGCCGACGGCTGCGGAGACTGCGCAAAATTTGACATGAAAGGAAATCTTTCCCAATTCGTTCCGCACCGCCGCCGCGGCACGCCGCCTGACAAGACCGGGCTACAAGATTTCCTTACGACCATAGCAAAGACACTCTCCTATTGTGAAGGCCGCTCTAGCCACCAAGCCGCCGGTCGCGTCAAGATCGTCGCGCGGCCGGCCGGCAATAGCCCCGGGGAGCGAGAAAGCATTCGATGGCACCAAACCGTAAACGCCAGATCGCCGTTCTCGGCGCCGGCGCCTGGGGCACGGCTCTCGCCAACCTTGCCGCCCGACCAACCGGCGAGGAGGAGACCGAAGTCACGCTCTGGGCGCGCGATGCCGCGCATGTCGCCGAGATGCGGGCCACCGGAATCAATGCGCGGCATCTTCCGGGCGTGCCGCTCCTTTCGAATGTCCGCCCCATCGCGGAACCGGCCGAAGCCCAAGGCGCGGAGTTCATTCTCGCCGTGGTCCCGGCGCAGGCGCTGCGGCCAGTCCTGGAAATTTTCGCGCCCCATGTAACGGCGCGCGGCGTACCGGTCGTCGTTTGCGCCAAAGGCATCGAGCGCGCGACCGGACTGTTCCTGACCGAAGTCGCGGCCGGGGTATTGCCGGCTAGTCCGCCAGCCATTCTTTCTGGCCCGAGCTTTGCCAGGGACGTGGCGCAAGGCCTTCCGACCGCCGTTACTCTGGCCGCACGTGACGGCAATCTCGCGGCCACGCTCGCGGGCATGCTGGCGGCGCCCTCGTTCCGGCTCTATTCGTCGTCCGATGTTAGAGGGGTCGAAATCGGCGGCGCGGCGAAAAACGTTCTCGCCATCGCGAGCGGGATCGCCGCCGGCCGCGGACTCGGAGCGAGCGCTGGAGCGGCCCTCATCGCGCGAGGCTTCACCGAGCTCAGCCGTTTCGGCCAAGCCCATGGTGCTGGGGCGGCTACCTTGATGGGCCTTTCGGGGCTCGGCGATCTGGTCCTCACGTGCACATCGGCGATGTCGCGGAATTATGCCCTCGGGGTCGCGATGGGGCGGGGATTGACGCCCGCCGAAGCGATTGCGCGAAGCGGCCTTTGCGAAGGCATGCATACGTGCGGCGTGCTTATCGACCTCGCCCATGCCAAGGACATCGACATGCCGATCGCGGCGGCCGTCGATGCGGTGCTCGCCGAACGGATTGGCGTCGAGGAAGCTATCGCGGGGCTGCTGGCACGGCCCTCGAAAGCCGAATTTGCCGGACGCGGCTAGCCCGCCCGCGAGGATCTTTATTCCTTGTTCGAGTCGCGGCATGTGGGTCTTTCCACCCGTTTAGCTCTACACCAGGAATTTATTTTGGCTCCGGACCGGGAGGTCCGCCCGGTGTTCCAGCCGGCGGAATGACCGGTGTTGAATTGGGATTTGGCACTGGAGCGGGCTTCACGATCGCGGGATCGACGTTTTGTTTTGGTTTGATCACCATGTCCTGTGGCCGCGAGAGATCCTTTTCCGGGATGATCTCTGCGCCGGCGGGGTCGCCGGGTGCTGTCTGAGCGAAGGCAGGTTGAAAAAAAAGTCCCAAAACACCTGCTAGAACAAGTGGAATATCGGTTTTCATCGCGCATCTCCCGCCCAGATGATCGGGGGTTGGACACTCAGATTAGCTCCATTTGGCCTCTTTGGCGAGGCTGAGGCGAGGCTGAGCGCCCACTCCACTGCCCAAGAGTCATCGCCCCCAAATTTCGGAAAATGCCGCCAGGCGCCAATAAAAACCGCTTTGCCATTATTCACCGCCGGGAATTTTGCGTTCTGGGCCGCCCGGTATAATACCGGGCTGCGTCACGGATGGCGGATCGCTTGCCGGAAAACTATCAGCAAGTTCGCGATCAAGTTCGCGATCGAGCCGCTTTTTCCGGTCGTTGCCCGGGCTTTCTCGCTTTGGGCTTTCGGGAGTCCCCGGTATTTTGTGAGTTTTGATCTTTGCTTTTGCGGTCATCGTTGCGCTCCTTCGAGACGGCAGGCCCCAATGGAACGAGCGCAAGCGTCAATTGTTCCCTCGCGCGCCCGTTGTAATCCGCGAATAGCTTCCCTGGCGAACGGAGAGCCCGCCAATGGCCCATTGGCTGATCAAAAGCGAGCCCGGCCATTGGTCCTGCCGCGATCAGATGAAAGCCGGCAGGAAGGGGACCTGTTGGAACGGCGTCCGCAATCACAGCGCCAAGCTGAATTTGATGGCGATGCGGGTTGGCGAGCAAGCCTTCTTCTATCATTCCAACGAAGGCAAGGCGATCGTTGGAATCGTCGAAATCATCAAACCCTATTATCCCGATCCGTTCGATCCAACCGGCAAGTTCGGAATGGCCGACGTTCGCGCGGTCGAAGCATTGAAAAAACCGGTCAGCCTCGATGCCATCAAGGCCGATCCGCGCTTGGCAAAGATGGCGCTCGTCACGAACGCGCGACTTTCGGTGCAGCCGGTGAGCGAGAGCGAATGGGACATCGTCCGCGCCGAGGGCGGCTTATGATGCGCGGGAGACGTCGCGCTCGCGGGGTCCCTCGGCCAGAAAATCGAAGGTCTTACCGCCTCAACCTATTTTTCCTAACAGGGTAAGAACCAAAACGATCACGAGAACCGTGCCAAGCAAACCGACGGTTTGGCGAATGAACGCGGGCATCGTGTCTGGCGCTCATGACGAAGCACGACGCTTGCGCGTCGCCGCGGCCTTCTTGGCCGCAGCTGAACGCTCGGCCGCTGGCCGTCTGGCCGATGCTTCACCGCCGAGCCGGCCGCCCTTTTGGGATGAGAGGTGGGATTCGGGTTGACCGCGGCCGGAACCGCTTTTCTTTCCGCCGCCACTTTCCTTGTTCACTGCTGCCCAGGCTCTGCGCTCGGCTTCTTTCTCCGCCACGCCACGCGATTCATAACTTTCAGCGATGTGATCCGCCTTGCGTTCCTGTTTTCCGGTGTATTTCGATTTGTCGCCGCGAGGCATCACTACTCTCCTGTCCACCTTACTGCACGTTGACTCCGAGCGAGCCCGTTCGAAGTCCGCATCGGGCAAGAGAGGCTAACCGATGCGGACTTCAACTTCGTGCACTCGAAGTATACATTCGCTCGGGTGCGTCAAGACTCGATTACTGCTTCTTCAGCCAGTCGTCGACATCCTTGCGCGCCGCGTCTTTAGTGATGCCGGCGCGTTCTTGAATCTTGCCTTCAAGCTGTTCGCGCTTGCCAGCAATTTTGTCGAGATCGTCATCCGTAAGATGACCCCATTGCTCCTTAATCTTGCCCTTGAACTGCTTCCAGTTTCCTTCGATGCGATTCCAATCCATAGCAAACTCCTTCCATTGTTCCGTTGCACAATGTGTCGCAACGTTTGGCTGCGGCACGTTACATCTCTAAACGTTGTTGGGCGACGCTGGTTCCACCGTCATCTTGGCGTAAACAGCCGAACTGCGGGCTTTTGCCCGCAACACTGATCGCGCGAGAAAGAACCCATGGCCACTGACAAGCAGAGCGTCAGCGACGACCAGCCTCGGCAGCCAACGGTTACCCTCACATTGGGCTGTTGGTTTTCTTAATCATACGCGGGGGCCATCTTGAGGTCTTCTTTGGTTTGGTTAAGAACCAGCCAATCCTTATTGTCTCGCGACACGACCTTTAGGTCTTTGAAGGGAACTGCCACGTCCTTCTTGCCAACGCCGAGAAAACCGCCGACGCCAATGACTGCAGTCGAGACGTTCCCGCTATTATCCACGATGAGGTCGTTGACAACGCCAATCTTATCTTCCGCATTGTCATAGACATCTGCCTTAATAAATATCGGAGGCTAGCCAATGTATCGTCGAAAGCGACGATTGCGCGGCCATCGCGCGGCCGCTCGGAGCGACCGCAAAGCTGCCGGCGAGAGCAAGGACCGAGGCGGACAGGGCGAGCTTATGTAGCATGACGTTCTCTTTCTGTTCGAACGATCCTTGTTCCTCCCGTGTTGGACGCGGCAATCGAGGTCAACATTTCGTGATCAGGAAAAAATACCGGTCGGCTATAGGCGATCCGCAATTCGACACCCCTCCGCCCCAAACATGGGCGAAACCGCAACGGACAGTTGCCCGGTTGGTCCCGTTGTTGGAGCAAAATGACTTTAGCTTAGCGTTGTGGCACGGCGGGTTCCGCGAATAAGTTCTGTTCTACGAACCGGTGCCGCAAAAAATGGGAGTTCCCATGAGTATGTCCATCGAGAGATCAGGATAAGAATACCGGTCAGCTATAGGCGAGCCGCAGATTAAGAGCGCCTACCCGTCCGACGGCGCCCATGTTGCGGGGGAGGCGAACTGGTCCTACCCTGGCGCGATGTTCGAAAGTCTCTATCAATCCTTCGAGGATCGGGCGGATCCCTCGCAAGGCGCGATCAGGATCGCGGCTTTGCGGGCCGAGTTCGCTCGCCTTGGGCTGGATGGCTTCCTGGTTCCTCGCGCGGACGAACACCAAAACGAATATGTCGCCGCGTGCGAAGAGCGCCTCGCCTGGCTTTCCGGTTTCACCGGTTCGGCGGGGCTTGCCATTGTGCTCAAAGCGAGCGCCGCGATCTTTGTCGATGGCCGCTATAGCCTGAGAGTCAAGGATCAAGTCGATCTTTCGCTCTTCAAACCGGAGGCATTGACCGAGACGAGTCCTCAAGATTGGCTCAAAACCAATCTTAGCCCGGGGGCCCGGCTTGGCTACGATCCCTGGCTGCACACGCCTCGCCGGGTGAAATGCCTCGGCAAGGCAACGCAAGCCGCTGGCGCCGAACTCGTTGCCGTGGAGCAAAACCCAATCGACGCGATCTGGACGGACCGCCCGCCGCCCCCGCTTGGTAAAATCTCCTTGCATGGGCTTAGATTTGCCGGCGAAAATGCGAAACGGAAACTCGCCCGCGCCGCCGCCGCGCTCGG
>QHBR01000348.1 GCA_003244015.1 Hyphomicrobiales bacterium
TATTTTTCGAGGTGCCCGATTGTCTTCCAACATCACGGGGCGTTGCCATAGACTATATCGGCGCGATGTTCGAAAGCTTCCGCGAATTTTCGGAAAGCCGCGTCGAACACTCCGCCCATGATGAGACCAAGAGCGCGGCTCTTGAACTCGTAGTCGATGCGAAATTCGACGAGGCAGGTTTTGCCTTTGTCGCGATCGTGAAAGTTCCAGCGGTTTTCGAGATGCTTGAACGGTCCGTCAATATATTCGACGAGAATTTTGTACTCTGAGCGCTCGCAGGTCACGCGGCTCGTGAAGGTCTCGCGGATTGCCTTGTAGCCGACCTCCATATCGGCGATGAGCGTTAGTCTCCCATTGTTTTCGTCACGCCGCCGGACCCGCATGGCGCGGCAAAGCGGCACGAATCGCGGATAGGATTCAATGTCGGCCACCAGCTCGAACATTTCGGAGGCGCCGTGGCGGACGCGATGGGTAGTATGGAACGAAGGCATGCCCGCTCACAGCATGGGATGTGGAAAAAAGTGGCGTCGCGCGGCCAAAGGCTGCTTCCGTTGGAGCCGGAATTGCTCTAGCCGCTCAGAGGCGCTCCCGCAAGGCCAGCCGCCGCGCTTTAAGACTGGCGAAATCCTCGCCGGCGTGATGCGATGATCGGGTCAAGGGCGATGACGAGACCAAGAGAAAACCCTTGGCGAGCGCGACCTCGGCGTAAGAGGCAAATTCGCCCGGGGGTACGAAGCGCGCGACCGGATGATGTTTCCTTGTCGGCTGTAGATATTGGCCCATCGTCAGGAAATCGACGTCCGCGGTACGCAAATCGTCCATCAGTTGCAGCACTTCATGCCTCTCCTCGCCGAGCCCCAGCATCATTCCGGATTTGGTGAAGATTCTGGGATCGATTTCCTTGACGCGCTGCAAAAGCCTGATCGAGTGGAAATAACGCGCGCCAGGCCGAACCTCGAGATATTTGGACGCGACCGTCTCGAGGTTATGATTGAACACATCGGGCTTGGCGGCGACGACCGTCTCAAGCGCGCCTTGTTTGCGCAAAAAGTCCGGGGTCAAGACCTCGACCGTGGTATTTGGGCTCGCCGCTTTAATCGCCGCGACCACCTTCGCGAAATGCCCGGCGCCGCCATCGGCAAGATCGTCGCGATCGACGGAGGTGATGACGGAATGGGCGAGCCCGAGTTTTTTTACCGCTTCGCCGACACGGACGGGCTCGGACGGATCGAGCGCCAGGGGGAGCCCGGTCTTGACATTGCAGAAGGCGCAGGCGCGCGTGCAAGTGTCGCCCAAGATCATAAAGGTCGCGTGTTTCTTTTCCCAGCACTCGCCGATATTGGGGCAGCCTGCCTCCTCGCAGACGGTTACGAGTCGATGTTCCTTGACAATTTTTCGTGTCGCGTCCCATTGCGGCGAGCCCGGCGCCTTGACCCTGATCCAAGCGGGCTTGCGCGCCACCGGCTGATCGGGCCGGTGCGCCTTTTCCGGGTGGCGCGGACGTGCCACGGGCTCGCGGTTATTATCAAGCAGGCTGGCGGCGTCTGACATGCGAATATGTCTTACCTTTCACGAGCACAGATAGGCGGGAAGTATCGTGGTCTCGTCAATAATTGCCTTGTCGAGCTGCTCGCGCGTAAGATTACGGGCATCCGAAAGGTCCGCGCCTTTTAAATTCGTTCCTTCAAGGTTGGCATGCTTGAAGTTTACGCGGCGGAAAATTGCGTTCTGGCAATCAGCATAACTTAAGTTGGCCCCTTCTAAATTGGCATCGCTCAAATCAGTCCGCCGAATAAAGGTCCGGCTGAGATCAATCCGCAACGGCTTAGGTTCAGTTTTGTCGAGGCGATTCATGCGTCCTCTCCGGAGGGTTTTGCGACATTACGGCTATGATGCGAATGATCTCTCCGATGTCAGCGGGTGCGTCGGTCTCACCATAGTCTACTTTTTCCTGTTTAAGATGGGTACTCAGCAGCTGAATGACAGGAGCCGACAAATCCCGAAAATCCGTACAGATCTGCCCGAGGGTCAGAATGGCACCAAGCCGAATTTCGAGCTTCTCGTCCTTCAGCTGGCCAACGGCCCTATTGAAAAGTTCGGCTACATGATCGCGGCGAGACAATTCCGCCTGGCGCTGCTGTGCGTCCGCCTGCTTGTTGGACGCGACCACCCGTTTCCAGGCCAGATAAATGCCGATCGCGCCGCCAACAAGGAGCCCGAAGTTTCGGATGATCTCAGAGCGCGAAACCCAATATTGCATCGTAAGTTCACGTATGAATGACGTGTCCATAGGCTTTAAGAACGCTTTCGTGCATTATTTCCGACAGGGTCGGACGCGGAAACACCGCACTGATCAGTTCCGCCTCGGTCGTCGCGCAATTCATGGCAACGACAAAACCCTGGATGAGGGTCTTGCATCTTCCATCCCTCCTCCGTAATCCCCTCTTCAGAGGGTGTGAAGTGATACCCAGTAATATAAAAACCCGGTTGGGCCTTGGTTCAGCTAAATAATGCAAGAGCGTGCGATCGAAGTTATTCCTGTGCTCGACTTGAAGGACGGCGTGGTTGTCCACGCCCGGCATGGTCCGCGCCATTCCTATGCGCCGATCGTAACTCCGCTCGCGCGAACGAGTGCGCCGCTTGACGTTGTCGCCGGGTTTTTGACGGTTCACCCTTTTCGCAGGATCTATGCGGCCGATCTCGATCGAATCGAAAGGCGGGGAAGCCATGACCAAAGTCTCGATGCGCTAAGCACGGCTTTTCCGGACGTCGCATTTTGGACCGATGCCGGCGTGCACGACGGCGAGGAGGCCCGTTGGTGGCTCGCTCGCCACAAGCGCGCGCATCTCGTTCTTGGAAGCGAATCCCTGGCTGGCCACATGGTGCTCGAAGAACTCGCCACGGACGGCCGTATCGTTTTATCGCTCGACTATCGCGGCGGCGGCTTTCTCGGGCCAAAAGGGCTTTGCGATGCGCCGCATCTTTGGCCCGCGCGGGTGATCGTCATGACGCTGTCCCGCGTCGGCGGTGACGCGGGACCAGACATGGACCGTCTCGCGGAGATTAAACGCCGCGCGCCGGATGTCATGCTTTATGCTGCGGGTGGCCTTCGCGGCGCCTCTGACCTCATACGGCTGAAACAAGCGGGCATAAGGGGAGTCCTCGTTGCTTCCGCGCTGCACGATGGCCGTTTGACCGGCGCCGATATAGCTGCGGCCGCGTCGAAGGGCGCCGGAGACGCAAAATAAAAAGGGGCCAAGGCCCCTTTATGTTGTTGGTTCTCGCGGCTGCTCAGTTTGGCGCGAAAGGATGCTTCGCGACATTGCGCTGGGCGACGACATGGGCGGGTGTCGGTTCGCCGTTGACCGCGCGCGCGATCGCTTCTTTCGTAGCCTGATAGTTGAAGTCCTGTATCTTCTGGTCATCCTTGGCGTCCCAATGGATGAACACGCCGACGCAAATGAACAGATTGTCCGCTTCGCTCACGGGAATTACGCCCGCCGCGACACTGTCGGCGACAGCCTTGCCAACGGCACGCTGGGCCGGGCCGAACATCTGCACGGCCTGCGTCGCATTCTTGATCGTCACTTTATTATAGAGGACGGTCGCGGGCTTGCACATCAGGTTCGGTGCGACGAGAGCGAGCAAGCCGGTGAAACCCTCCTTGTTGTTGGTAAGCGCATGGGCAAACGCCGTTTCGGCCGCGCCGCCGCGTGGTCCTATGATGAGGTCGATGTGAGCGATTTCGTTGCCGTCGCCGACGAGCGATTCGCCGACGCACAACTTGTTTATCTTGGCCATGCTTAAGAGCCCCATAGTTAAATCCTCCCTGGAGGTACCTGCTCCGAATTGGCGTCGAAGGAGTTCGACACATGCCGACGAATAACGTTGCCGTCAACGCCGGACATTTGGCCGGGCGGGATGGCGGTGGAGATTTCCACCGCCAGGCACTCAACCATTATTGCGCCGGTTGATCAAGATGCGAGTTAGCCTGTCCGCGAAAACACTCGCGACGGTGAGATCCGCGCTTGTTCCCGGATTTAGCCCGCGGGCCTTGAGACGCCGGTCGAAACTTAGGAGATCTTGAAGCGTTTCCGCCGGATTTGCGGCGTTCATGAATCGTTTTCGCGCTTCCAGCGCCTCAATTTGAACTCTTGCCGCCGCTTCCGGACCATTTTTGCGGGCGATGTGGCTGTCGGGAAAGCCCGCGAGAAACGCCAGATAGACGGCGGCCACCGGCCAGGGCGCCGCCCAGCCGCTGACCTGCGCACTCGCGAGCGTGCCCATCCCGGTTTCGAATATGTCCGTGAAATCAGAGGTATACTGGAAAGCCACCCGGTCTCTTGCCTCGGCTTCGCGCATTGCCTCCAAAAGTGTGACGTCGGCCGGGCCACGGACGTCGTGGCGGAACGCCGTGCCGAGCCCCGCGGGCGCGGCGCGAAGGATGGCTCTGAACGCGGATTCGGCGTCCAGTCGGGTCAATCCGGCAACCGTCTGTTTCACTCTCTCGCGAAGGTCCCCGCCCCTCTGCGCGGCGGCGGCGAGCGGCGCGCACAGAAGAACGATGCCGAGATTGGTGTTCATCCCCACCGCCGCGAAGGTGGCCTCCACGGCTGCCAGAATGCGTGCGCCGACCGGTAACGCGGAATTGCTCAAGGCAGGGGCGGCGGCTTCGGCGCTGCGCAAGAAATCATTAGCCGTCATGCCGTGGCCATCGGCGAAAACATGGACATTGCCGGGCTTCGGGGCCTCGATCTCGTCGCGGCATGCGGCGATGAAAGCCCCGGCGATTTCGTTCACAAGGCGGCCTCCGCCCTGGGCGATCCAATTCGCGTCAAGAAGCTTGCAGAAGGTCGCGCCATTTTCCATCGCCGGCCGCCTGGCCGCCGGTTTCTTGACGCGAATTGGATCGCCCA
>QHBR01000217.1 GCA_003244015.1 Hyphomicrobiales bacterium
GGGCACTGCGTGAAGTACCTGCCACGATTGGGCAACCTCCCGGCGCCGGAGATCCATGCAGGAAAGCTTTCCCGAATTTCCGATTTCTGCTTACCGAGCGCTTACCGCAAACCGCGCGTTCGCCACTAACAGGCTCAAAAATCAAGCTAAGTCTTTGATTTCGATGGTGGGCGCACACCGGCTCGAACCGTGGACCCGCTGATTAAGAGTCACTTTCTAGCCGGTTTGCTAAGTCTTTGACGGTGGCGATGTTTCCCCCGTTCCGGTCCGTTCAACTTTGTAAATAAAGCGAAATTTATTGACGTTGACGCGCAATTGTGCGACACAATGCGACGCCAGCAACGTGTTGGCGTGCGGACATGGTGCGGACACGGAAAACATATGGGACAGCGATTGACGGACCGGATGACTGCCCTGGCGGCGCCGGATAAGGGAGCCAAGATTTATTACGACGCACCCAACCGCGGCGGCGGCGATTACACGGCGGGGTTTGGCGTTCGCGTGACCGCCGGGGGGCATCGAAGCTTCATCCTGAACTATAGAACGCGGAGCGGGCGGGAGCGCCGGTTGACCATCGGGAGCCCTCCAGCATGGTCCTTGGCCGCCGCGCGCGAGGAAGCCGCGGGGCTTAAGCGCAAGATTGACGCCGGTGGCGACCCGCTTGCAGACCGCAACGCCGGGCGCGAGGCGCCGGACATGCGGGATCTAAGCCTAAGGTTCGAGACTGACGAGCTTCCCAAGCGCCGCGAGTCGACGGGCAAAGATTACAAAGGCATCATCCGGCTCTATATCCTCCCCGCACTCGGAAGCCTGAAGGTTGCCGAGGTTCGCCACTCCGATATTGAGAAACTCCACCGCAAGATTGCCGCGACTGCTCCCTATCGGGCAAACCGGACCGTCGCCATCCTGTCGCGGATGTTCAATCTCGCGGTGAAGTGGCGGATGCGGCCTGATAATCCGGCGAAGGGGATTGAGCGCCGGCCGGAGCAAAAGCGGGAGCGATATTTGTCGCCGGCCGAGATCGTGCGGCTTGCCGAGGCGCTTGCGGCGCGGCCTGGCCCGTCCGCCAACGCTGTTCGTTTGTTGCTGCTGACCGGCGCGAGGCGCAACGAAGTTTTGTCGGCAGCGTGGCCGCAATTCGATTTGCAAGGAGGAATCTGGACAAAACCGGCGAGCACAACGAAGCAGGCGAAACTTCACCGGGTCCCGCTTTCGGCGCCCGCCCTGCAATTGCTGGTGGAGATGCGGGCGGCGGCCGGGGCGTCGCCGTTTCTATTCCCCGGCAAGGCCGACGGCCCTCAAGGCGACCTGAAAAAGTTCTGGGCAACGATATGCCGGGACGCCAAGCTCGATGGCGTGCGGGTTCATGATTTGAGGCATACCTTCGCCTCGGTGCTCGCGTCTAGCGGGATCGGCCTTCACGTCATCGGCAGCCTTTTGGGGCACTCTCAGCCGCAAACGACCGCCAGGTACGCCCATTTGCTCGACGATCCGCTGAGAGACGCCACGGAGCGCGCTGGGGCGGTCATTACCGGGGGAAACAGCGCCGAAGTAGTCCCGCTGCATAAGGACCGGCGCGGATAAGGCAGCGAACTGGATGTTCTGGCGCAAAAAAATACCGCCGCTATCGCGCCGGTGCGCCGAAACTCCCCATAATGCGCTGAAACGTCGTTCAGTATTGCTCACTTATTTGTATGTACTATCAATCGGATAGCGCGAAAGCCGCGCGCCGCCGCCGTGTCGCGAAGTCCCCTAGGCCGGGCGAATTGACTGGCCGTGCAGGTAGGCGCGATGGTCCAACATTCCCCGACATTTTGGATCAACCGCCGCGCCGCCTCCGGGCCGCGAGGCCACGGAGGTATTTTGCTATGCCTGAGCTGTTGGAGGGTTTCCTGACCGAACTCGAATTCGCGCATCAAATAGGGCGCGGGATTCGAACTGTTCAAAGATGGCGGCAGCTACGCATCGGACCACCGGTCACCAAGATCGGGAAGTCGACCTACATTCGCGTGGATTCGGCGAAACAGTGGCTTCAGGCTCAAGAGCGTGAAACGGTCCGGGCGCCCAAGAAGCACCGCCGCCAGGTCACGACCGTCGAAGCGGCGGAGTGAAGTCGTCCCGGACGCGCGCAGTCTGGCAGCCGCGCCTCGGGCGTGCCTTGAGCCGCGAGGACGCACGGCAGATCGCCGAGAACATGACCAGGTTCTTCGCAATCCTTTCCGAATGGTCCCGCGCCGAGAGGCCTGTTCTGGCGAACGACGGGCCTGAGCGCGCCACCTCGGATTTCGGCGAGGTGCGCCATGAAAGCTGAGACTATCGCCAAGGGCCTCGGCGGGCGGAAGGCGGGCGGTGGCTGGATGGCGCGCTGCCCGGCCCATGATGACCACGACGATGACGGGGAATAGCGCTGATGACCGACCTGCTTGCACAGTTGAAAGGCGTGGGCCGCATCGGGGATGGCTGGACAGCACGTTGTCCCGCTCACGACGACCGGCACAACAGTCTCAGCGTCCATCACCGGGATGGCCGCTGGTTGCTGAGATGCCATGCGGGTTGCGGTTGGCAAGAGATCGTCGATGCCTTGCGCATCGATGCCGCCGACCTATTCGACGGCGAGGAAGGGAGGAGGGATGGGCTTATTTCCTCCGACAACCGCGCAACTGCGCAACCGACCGCTGGACGGTTGCCGGAGGACGTGGCGCTCGTGCCGTCAGGGCAACCAGGACTGACTCTCGATCGGTACGCGACCGCAAAACGGCTGCCGATCGACTTCCTCAAGACGTGCGGGTTGTCGGAGTTGACCTATGATCACAAGCCCGCGGTGCGCATCCCGTATCTTGGAGAGGATGGCGAACAAACATCGGTGCGCTTCCGGATCGCGCTCGATGGTGATCGCTTCCGCTGGAAGTCGGGGACAAAACCTTGCCTGTACGGCCTTAACCGTCTTTCTGACGCGCGGAGGGAAGGGCAGGTGGTCCTGGTCGAAGGAGAATCAGACTGCCACACCCTCTGGTTTCACGGGATTCCTGCCCTTGGCATACCCGGCGCTGCAAACTGGCGCGAGGAGCGCGATGCTCGGCACCTGGATGGGATTGAGACGATCTACATCATCGTCGAGCCTGATCACGGTGGCGACGCAGTGAGACGATGGCTGTCCCGTTCCACAATCCGGCATCGCGCAAAGCTGGTCAGCTTGCCATTAAAAGATCCGTCGGCATTGCACCTCGAAAGCCCGGACGAGTTCTTGAGGCGCTGGCAGGTCGCGTGCTTGGGCGCGATGCCATGGACGGTAGTTGAGGCGACAACAAGCGCCGAGGAGCGGTCCGAGGCATGGGAGATATGTTCGGGGCTCGCGCGCAAGGCGAAAAAACTCGATGAGTTTGCAAGCGAATTATCGCGCGTTGGCGTCGTGGGCGAACGCCGCGCCGGCAAACTCATCTATCTCGCCGTTACGTCCCGTCTTCTGGACAGGCCGGTTTCGGTTGCGGTCAAGGGGCCGTCGTCGGGTGGCAAATCTTTTGTCGTCGAGTCAACACTGAAATTCTTTCCGCCCGAGGCATTTTACGCGCTCACTGCAATGAGCGACCGGGCGCTGGCCTACTCCAGCGAGCCACTCAAGCACCGCCATCTCGTGATCTACGAGGCGGCGGGAATGGCCTCGGATTTTGCGACCTACCTTATCCGATCGCTGCTGTCCGAGGGGCGTCTGCGCTACGAAACGGTCGAAAAGACCAAAGAGGGACTTGTTCCGCGCTTGATTGAGCGTGAGGGACCCACCGGGTTGATCGTAACGACGACGAGCCTTCGCCTTCACCCCGAGAACGAGACCAGGATGCTCAGCCTGACGATCACTGAGCCGTTCCGATCCGAAGATCGAAGTCCATTCATCGAATGGCAGGTTGCTGGTCACGAGGGTGGATCCGCGTTCATAGCGCTGGCTGAACACCTCGAAGAGCAATTCCGCACCAACGGCCGTGAACGGCACGTAGCCCAGTTCGTCGACGATCAGCAGCTTGACCGTGTTGAGATGCTTTTGCAGCGCGCGCAGGCGGCGCTCGTCGCGCGCCTCCATGAGTTCATGCACGAGAGCCGCCGCCGTCGCGAAGGCGACGCTGTGGCCCTTCTGGCAAGCGGCGAGCCCCAATGCCAGGGCGACGTGGGTCTTGCCGGTGCCGCACGGCCCCAGCGCGATGCAGTTGTGGCGCTTCTCGAGCCATTCGCAGCGCGCCAGTTCCAGAACCAGCGGCTTATTGAGCGAGGGCTGGGCGGTGAAGTCGAATGTGTCGAGGCTCTTGGTCTGCGGAAAGCGCGCCAATCGAATGCGGCGTTCGACGTTGCGTCGCTCGCGGTCGATGCGCTCCAATTCGCAAAGCCGCAGCAGATAGCGTGGGTAGTCAGCGCGATCTTGCGCTGATTCCATCGCCACTTTCTCATACTCGCGCGCGAAAGTGGGAAGCTTCAAAGCCTTGAGATGATTGCCCAGCAGCATCTGGGGTGCAACGGCCGTCAGCGTCGGGGTCTCGTGCAACATTGTCATGCCGAAACTCCCGCGGTCACCGGCTTGCAGCCCGCGTTGGCGATGAGCCCGAGATAGGCGCGCGGATCCGTCGCGCCGACCGTGGCGGCCGGCAGGTAAGGGTAGAACGTCAGATCGAGCCGGTCCGGCCGGTTCTCCAACCTGGCCAGCAACAGCATTTTTACCGCGTCAAAGCTGATCGCCCCGAGGCGCAGCGCTTCCGTGACAGCCTGTTCGACCTGATGCTGGTGAAAGTTCTCCATCAATCGCAGCACCTGGATGAACTCGCGGCGACCGCCATTGCCCATTCGCGCTTCCATCAGTCGCCGCAGACGATAAACGCAATCGGCGAGGCACCAGTCGTCCAGCGGCGCCGCCTGATCGAGCGCCTTGCTCTTGTGTTCCAGCAACGCCAGATAATGCAGAGGGTCGTAGATAAAATCGGCCTTGTCATAGCTGCGAGCATGGGTGGCGATCGTTTCGCCGCGACAGGCGATCTCGACCCTGCCCACGTATCCCTTCGCCAGAACCTCTTGGTGGCCGTATCGCGTCGGAACCGAATAATCGTTGTTGCGGTAACGCACCAGCGACAGGGACGAGACGCGGGTGGCGACCTTGTGACAGGCGTCGTAGGGCGCTAGCGGCAAAGGCATGAAAGCCGCCGTGTCCGCCTGCATGCGCTCGCCGATCGTCGTCGACTGGCCGCGCAAGATCGCCTGACGCCGCTTCATGCAGGCATCGAGAAACCTGACGTTGAGCGCGTCAAAACTGTCCGCGACCGGCAGAGGCGTCATGAAGTTACGCCGGACATGTCCGACCAAGCCTTCGACCTTGCCCTTGTCGTTACCCTTGCCCGGCCTGCCGAAGCGGTCCTCGAACAGGTAATGGCTCTGGAGTTCCGCGAACATTTGCGAGCGCAGGCGCTCTCCGCCATTAATAATCTTGGCCACCGCGAGACGGGTGTTGTCATAGAGAATCGATTGCGGCACGCCGCCGAAAAAGTCGAACGCCGCCCATGACCATCACAAAAGGCTTCCGCCGTCTCGGCTGGATAGGCCTTGACGAAGCAGCCGTCCGAGTGCGGCAGATCCACGCAAAAGTAGTGGAAACGCACCTTCTTGCCCGCGATATAGCCGTCCGCCTGCCCAAAATCCGCCTGCGCGTGGCCTGGCCGATGGCTCAAGGGAATAAACATCTCACGCGAACGCAACAGGACCCGCGCCACATACTCGCGTACGATCGTGTAGCCGCCGGAAAATCCTTCTTCGTCCCGCAGACGTTCGAAAATCCGATGCGCCGTGTGGCGCTGCTTCTTGTGGACGCTCCGGTCGTCTTCCAGGACCTTGTCGATCCACGCCATATACGGACCAAGCTTCTTCGACGCTGGCCGCTCGCGCCGCCGATAGCCCGGCGGAACCGAATACTGGAGCATCTTCGTGATCGTGTTCCGATGAACGCCAAACCGCTTCGCAGCCTCCCGGCGGCTCAGCCCATCCACCATCACCGCGCGTCGTATCCCGGCATAGAGTTCCACTGTGAACATCCTTTCGGCCTCTCCATGCCATTCAAAGACATCAAGTCGGCCTAGCAGGACCGGTACACTTTTGCGCCGCCTTCAAAGCGGC
>QHBR01000251.1 GCA_003244015.1 Hyphomicrobiales bacterium
GCTTTGTCATCAATATAATCGCTGGCCGTCCCGCACCTGTCTAGCCCTGACCAGTGGGCGCGGATCTGCTATCCGGACCGGCCGCCTTTGTCCTCCCCAAGGGCGGCCGGACTTTGTCTCCGCGGCGCGCGCGGTTGCGCCGAGAGACCCGCTCCACCCTAGCCTTGCTCTCAGTGGCGGGTGGATTTTATAACGCGCGGATGCGCAAAAGAAACACCGCAACCAAGAATCCGGCGGCACAAATTTTGGACGGCGCCGCTTCCGCGCCCGGGACGAAGCTGAATACGCCACCCAAAAAAATCCCCGGGCGCGCCGCAAAACCGCAAGGTGCGGGGCACATGCCGCCGGACCCTGCAAGGGTGGCCGAGATTTTCCGCCGCTTCGAAGGCGCCAATCCGCACCCAAAAGGTGAACTCGACTATGTGAACGCCTTCACCCTGCTCGTCGCGGTCGTGCTTTCGGCGCAAGCGACCGACCTCGGCGTCAACAAGGCCACGCGCGCGCTTTTCGCCGTGGCTGGCAGCCCAGCCAAAATGGCGGCGCTCGGCGAGGAAAAGCTCCAGAACATGATCAAGACGATTGGCCTTTACCGCACCAAGGCAAAAAACGTGAACGCCTTGTCGCAGCGGCTCGTCGAGGATTTCGGCGGCGAGGTGCCGCACAGCCGCGAAGCGCTCGAAACGCTCCCCGGAGTAGGCCGCAAGACCGCCAATGTGGTCTTGAACATTGCGTTCGGCTTGCCAACGATCGCCGTCGACACCCATATTTTCCGGGTCTCCAACCGCATTCCCCTGGCGGCAGGCAAGACGCCGCTTGCGGTCGAATGCGGGCTTGAGAAAATCATTCCCGGTGCGTTCAAGCCGCATGCGCATCATTGGCTGATCCTGCATGGCAGGTATATCTGCAAGGCCCGCCGCCCGGAATGCGAACGCTGTTTAATCTCCGATCTCTGCCGATGGCCGGACAAGACGGCTTGATTATCCCGGCTGTTCCGGCCCGCCGGGGCGTGTAAAATCCTCGAGCCAGGCGAAACCGCGATCCACGGCCATGGCGAGCAGCGCGACGATGGACGCGCCTTCCAAGACATACGCCGGGTTCGAGGCGGAAAGGCCCTCGATGATGGGCGAGCCGAGCGATAGAGCGCCAGCGGCAGATCCGATCGCCGCCGTCCCGATATTGATGATGACCGCGTTGCGAAGACCGGCGAGAATGAAAGGAAACGCGAGCGGCAGCTCAATTCGCCAGAGGACATCCCGTGGCGCGAAGCCCATGCCCATTGCCGCATCGCGGACCGTGGCAGGCACGGCCTCAATGCCGGTTACCGTCGCTGCGATGATTGGAAAAATGGCATAAAGGCAAAGCGCCGCGATGGCCGGAGCGGCGCCGTAGCCAAGCACGGGAATCGTCAGTGCGAGCACCGCGACCGGCGGAAAAGTCTGTGCCATGGCCGCAATCGCGCCGGCCATCGCGGCGAATTCGCGCCCGCATTCGCGCGTGACGAAAATCCCCACGCCGATCCCGATCGCAGCGGCGGCAAGGCTCGAGATCGCGACAAGCTCCGCATGGGCAAGCGTGAGTTCGAAAAAGCTCGCGCGCGTGTAAACCGGGCGCGGATCGCCTGGAAAAAGCCAGCGCATGAGCGGCTCCGCCTTGGGCATAAGGAACATCGCGGCGAGCAGCAAAACTGTAAGCCAGGGTCCCGGCTGGCGTGCCAAACGCAACAAGGCGGCGATTAATGATCGGCGATCAGCCCCCATCGCGCCTCGCGACAATGTCGTTCAAGTGGATTTCGCCGAGCCTCGCCCCGCTCTCGTCCGCGACGCCCAGCGACGAACGTCGGCAGGCCAACATCAGGTTCAGAGCATTCTTGAGACTGGCTCCGGCGGCAATCGTTTCGGTTGCCCCCTTCTTGCCGGGCTTCATAAGCGTCCGTACCGGTACGAGGTCGAGAAGACGGAGCTGCAAGGATTCTGCGCCCAGAAAATCGCGCACGAAATCATCAACCGGCGCCAAGAGAATCGAAGCCGGGCTGCCGGCCTGAATGAGCAGCCCGCCGTTCATCACCGCCATGCCGGTCGCGAGCCGCACGGCTTCGTCCATGTCATGCGTGACGAAGACGATCGTCTTGCCGCTCCGCGCATGTATACCGCGCAGCTCATCTTGCAACACCAAACGGCTCACCGGATCGAGCGCCGCGAATGGCTCGTCCATCAAGACGATATCCGGATCGGCGGCGAGCGCGCGCGCAACGCCAATGCGTTGCTGTTGACCGCCCGACAATTGCCTCGGGTAGCGGTTGAGAAGGGCCGGATCGACACGTAACAAACCGACAAGCGCGTCGAGCCGCGCGGCGCATTCCGGCGGGCTCCATTTGAGGAGGCGCGGCACCGCCAAAATGTTGTCCGCTACGGTCCAATGCGGAAAGAGTCCGGCCGATTGGATCACATAGCCGATCCCGCGCCGGAGCTTTTCGGGCTCCATCGTACGAACGTCTTGGCCACGTACTTCGATTTGCCCTTTGTCAGGAAAAATCAGCGCATTGATCATGCGCAGCACTGTCGATTTTCCGCAACCAGATGGACCGGCAAGGACGAAAAAGGCGCCGCTCTCGATCTTGAGCGAAAAATCGGCGACCGCCGGCACGGCGCCAAAACTCTTCGAAACGTTGCGCAGCTCGATCACAGCTTTCTCCGCGCGAGGCCAAGCAGCATTTCAAAGAAAAAATTCGTCAAGAGCGCCAGCAGGATGACAGGTATAGCGCCTACCAGGACAAGATCGAGCGCATATTGCCCAATGCCTTGAAAGATGAATGTGCCAAGCCCTCCCGCGCCGATCAGGGCGGCAACGCTTGCCAAGCCGATTGCCTGGATCGTCACGACCCGCATCCCGGAAAGGAGCGCCGGCAGGGCGAGCGGCAATTCGACCTCGATGAACATTTGGCGCGCGCCAAAACCGATGGCGGTGGCCGCGTCCTTGACCTCGAAAGCGACTTCGCTAAACCCCGTATAAAAGCCGCGCACAAGGGGCAGCAGCGAGTAAAGCGTCAAGGCAACGACAGCAGGCGCCGGACCGGTTCCATTAATCCCGATCGCGCGCAGAAAAGGCAGCTCCTCGCTCAATTTCGTCATCGGCGCGATCAACACGCCAAACAGCGCGATCGAAGGAATCGTTTGCAATATGCCAAGGCCCGCAAAGACAAAACCCGTCATGGCCTTCTTGCGCAAAACCAACACGGTGAGCGGCATCCCGATCATCAGAGCAATGAAAACGGCCGCGCCGACGAGCCCGAGATGATGCAGCAACTCGGTCGCGAAAATGCCCCGGTTATTCGAAAATTCCCTGGCGAGCGACAGATGATCGAAAGAGCCCGTGCCGGCCATTAGGAAAAAGCCCGCGCAAAAAGCGGCCCCAATGAATAAGCGGGCGAAAAAACCGAAGTTTCCTCTTTGCACGGCATCGGCGATCGCGAGAATCGCGGTAATTGCCAAGATCCAAAACGCGGGGCCAAGCGACACGCGCGCGGCAGGCGGAGCAGTTTGCATGAGAAACGCCGCGAAGTGGCCGGCGCCCGCACAGCTCCCCCAAAGTATCAATGCCGCCGCCAGAATCGTTGTGAAGGACCGGAGTTTTGGCCGCCGGGGAAAGCTCAGCAACGCCAGTCCGCAAAGCCCCGCCATCGCCGCCGCGGCCTCAAAGGCCGGGGCTTGAAACAGCGAGTATGCGCTGCCCTTGGCCAGCCGGTTTTGGGCAAGATCCATGAAGCCGCCGGAAACAACCCCGGCAAAGCCAAGACAGGAGAGCGTAAGAAGAACGTGGTCGTGCACTTTCGGCATCGGGGCCATTTTGCGTTCGAATTTGAAAGTCTATCGGAAGAGCCCTTGGGCGCGAAAAAATTCCCTTGCCACGGCGCCCGCATCCTCGCCTTCAACCGCGACTCTTAAGTTCAAATCGCGCAGGTTCGCAAGATCGAGTTTCGCGAAGACGGGCTTTAGAATACCGCCAATTTCCGGATAGCTCGCGAGGGTTGCTTCCCGAATTACGGGTGCTGGCGCATAGACCGGCTCGGCATGGCGTGTATCTTCAAGAGCGTGAAGGCCGAGGGCTTTGAATGCGCCGTCGGTGGCATAAGCCATCGCGGCATTGACGCCAGAAATTCCGTCCGCCGCTGCTTTCATCGTGGCCGAGGTTTCCCCGCCCGGAAGAACGAGTAGCTGGCTTGCGTCAAGCCGGAAGCCATAGCTCGCCTCGAAAGCGGGAAGGCCAGAGGTACTCTCCACGAATTCCGCCGAAGCAGAAAGTCTCACTCTCTTGCCGTCCCGCACAAAGCGGGCGAAATCCTCCATGGTGCGAAGATTTTGTAACCGCGCCAGTGATTCCGGGACCGCGATCACCCAGCTATTGTTGGCGGGCGCCGGGGCGAGCCAAACAAGATGGTTTTTCTCGTAATCGAGACTTTTCGCGCGGGAAAAGCCAGCAGCCAGATCCTTCCAGACAGGGTCGCCGTCTTCATGAAAGAAAAAAGCGGCATTGCCGGTATATTCCGGGCAAAGGTCGATAGCGCCGGACAAAAGCGCCGTCCGCAGAATCGAGGTCGGCCCGATCCGCAGCCGGTTTTCCGCCGCAATTCTGGCTTGGCCAAGAGCGAGCAGCATCATCTCGCCGAGGAGTCCGCTTTCGAGATCGAGCTTTGAGCCGACCACGACGGGCCGGGCGGCATTGCCCGCCCGAGCGAGCGTTGACGAGGCCACGCCAGCCAAAAACAGGCGCCGCGTGGGCCTGCCAAAAATATCATCGAAACATGTCATACGACAATCGTGAGCCTCTCCGCGGCGCGGGTAATGCCGGTATAGAGCCAGCGGTTGCGGTGTTCGCGAAACGCGAAGCTTTCGTCGAACAAAACCACATGGTTCCATTGCGACCCCTGCGCCTTATGCACGGTGAGCGCATAGCCGTAATCGAATTCATCCGACGCCCGCCGGATTATTGGGCTTAGACTTTCTTCCAGTCCTTGAAAGAATTCCGGCAGCACGCCGATGCGCTGCGGCTTGCGGGCCGGATCGTCCTCCGGCACAATGTTCAGCGCGAGCTTCTTCTTGCGGGTTGGCGCGGTGGTCTTCACGAGCCAGATCCCGCCATTCAAGAGACCCTTGATCTTGTTGTTTTTGAGACAGACCAGCTTGTCGCCCGCTTGCGGAAAAACATGGGCGTGCCCGAATAATTCGCGCATCCTTTTGTTATACGAGTGGCGGGTGCGGTTGAGGCCAACGAGCAGCTGATCGGCCGCGGTCACCGTGCCGGAATCGATGTCGCGCCGCTCGATGACGCGGCTCTCGCCATAAGCGCCGAGGGAAAGCCTTGCTCCTTCGCGCACCTGCATGGACATTGTGATGATCGGATTGTCCACCGCTTGGCGGTGCACCTCGGTCAGCATCACGTCGGACGGGCCTTCGGTAAAGAACCCCCCGCCCTTGACGGGAGGCAATTGCGCCGGATCGCCGAGGACCAGCACCGGCTTGCCGAAGGACAAAAGATCGCGGCCGAGTTCCGCATCGACCATCGAACATTCGTCGATGATGACGAGGCTCGATTTCGTAACGGCGCTGTCTTCGTTGAGAACGAACGAAAGCTCCTGCGTATCGGTCTCCCGCAGCCGGTAGATCAAGCTGTGGATCGTGCGCGCTTCGTTGCAGCCCTTGGAACGCAAAACGAGCGCGGCCTTGCCAGTGAAAGCAGCGAAGGCGACGCCGCCATCGATATCCTCGGCGATTTTCTTGGCTAGCGTGGTCTTGCCGGTGCCCGCATAGCCGAACAGCCGGAACAATTGCGGCTCGCCGCGTTTCAACCATTGGGCGACGGCTTTTAGCGCAGCCTCCTGCTGCGGCGGCCAAATCATGCCCATGGTGTTCCGGAGTGCATCGGATTTTGCTCATCTCCCGAGGTGCGCCAATCCGCTTATACCGTTGCCAACAGCATTGCCATCCCTCGCTGATGGAGGGAGCACGGCCGGATGAACGTTCACAAGAATGCCCGTTTGACGCCGACCGGTCGCGCGCGAATCGTCATGCAGGTCGAGAGCGGGCAGACGCCGCAGGCCGCCGCACGAGCCGCAGGCGTCTGCCCGCGGACGGTGCGAAAATGGGTCGCGCGGTATCGTGCCGAGGGCCTCGCCGGTCTGGCTGACCGGTCCGCGCGTCCGCGCACCGTCCATCGCCCGGCCCAACTCCTTGTTGTCGATGCGATCATCGCCCTGCGCCGTCAGCGGTTGCCCGGAAAGCCCATCGCCCTGCGCGCCGGCGTGTCGGCCGCGACCGTCAGCCGCGTGCTGAAACGCGCCGGCCTGCGCCGCATGAAGGACCTCGAACCGGCCGAGCCTGTGCGCCGATATGAATATGCCGATCCCGGAGGATTGATCCACATCGACATCAAGAAACTCGGGCGCGCCGAGTTGGATAAACGGGGGGCCAGCGCCGTGATCCCGCCTAAGAGATCGGACGCTCCCGAATTCTTGCGCCTTTGAAATGGACAAATGGCGTCATTTCTTAGAAAACTTCTACTGTGATCTTAAGCAGTTCCGCCGCATCGCCACCCGCTATGAAAAAACCGCGAGAGCTTTACCGCCATGATCCATCTTGCCGGTTCCTTGTTCGCACTCAAATGAATGTTCCCACGACGTAAGCCGCCGGTACTTGAACCGGACAAAATACTCCGCCCAAAAGACAAAACCGTGCTCCGCACCAGTATGATTATCCCGACCGCCAATCGTACCGAAATGTTTCGCGTGAAACATTTTGGTACGATTGGCCTGCGAACTCCAGAAGCGGCTTTTTGAAAACTATCGTGCAAGAAACCTACCTAAAAAGCTTGCACAGGATTCAAGCCCTCGTCCTAAGCGCCACGTAGGGGTGCTGCCGCCGCCGTTTCATTGGCGCGGCCGCAACTCGATCCCAACGCCCTTGCCGATGAATTGCAAGGTGTAGGCGCGTTTATAATCGAGATACGGCTTGAAAAGCCCCGCATCCACCATCTTCACAAAAAAACTTTTGACTCTTGCGTCGCGCATGGCGCCGATGCCGAGCGTCAGGGAATCGCCCGAATCGACAATGCCATATTCCTTCATCTTGGCAGCCGAATAGGCAAGCTGATCGTCGCTGATGTCGGGATTGTCGCGTTTGATGAGGTCGTTGGCCGCGCGATTGTCGCCATAAATATAATTGTACCAGCCGATGATCGAGGCGTCGACGAAACGCTGGACGAGGTCCGGATTCTTGTCGATCAGGCCGCGCGTGGTTTCTATCGTGGTCGAATAGGAATCGTAGCCGTGGTCGGCGGCGAGGAACACATTTGGCTTGAACTTGCCTTGCCGCTCGACCTCGAAGGGTTCCGACGTCGCATAGCCCTGTTCGATCGAA
>QHBR01000013.1 GCA_003244015.1 Hyphomicrobiales bacterium
CCCAGCCCGGTCTGCCGATGAAGTCCTTTCCTCAAATATGTTAGCCATATCAGGAGAAATTGAATACTTGAGGATAGAATTGACACAATAATACAATTATCAACATCCAATTCCTCTCCTTATTGGCACGTTAACCATAACACTTGCAAACATTCTGCGCAACCGTATTTTGCCGACACGTATATTTTTTTAGGAGCAAGTTACATGCCTTCGTCAAGAAGCCCTATCGTGGTACGGAGCTTATCATCTAGTGGATCGACTCTAACTTTTCTTTCCCCCGTTTGACAGCAGCGAGGACGCGTTTGGCGTCAGCGGTCCAGACGAAGGGTTTGGGATCGGAGTTGGTTTCTTCAGCAAAATGAATCGCGGCGTCGGTTGCGGCGCTCGCTTCCGTTCAAGCTCGCGCGGCGGGGACGATCCAGTTTCCGATGACCGTGTCGATAGGCGCGAGCACCTGCCTGCCTAACGCGAACGCCACGGTCACCGATCATGCCTTTGGAGATTTCGAAAATATCGAGGTCGTGGTCTCTGGTCTGCCTCCGAACACCCACTTCGACTTTTACATAATTCAGGTTCCGACCGCGCCGTTTGGAGCCGCCTGGTACATGGGCGACATTAGCACCACTGGGGGCGGCATCGGCGTCGGCAATTTCGTCGGCCGCTTCAAGTAGGGAGACTTTCATTATTTCCCCCGGCGCCACGCCGGCGCCAAATGTGTTTCCTGACCCGCCCGCCGTCGTCCCGGAGGCAACAGCAGGCGTGCAGACCAATCCCGTGCAGATGTATCACCTCGGGCTTTGGTTCGATTCGGCGGATGATGCCGCAAAGGCAGGCTGTCCGGCTACCCACACCCCGCTCAACGGGGAACACAATGCCGGCATCCAGGTTTCTGAACACGGCAACATTCCCGAACCTCAAGGGTCCTTTGTTCAAAATCCCATAATAGCGTAGCTGAAGGAGGCGAGTCTTCGCCTCGTTCAGCTACAAAATAGCACAAATTCCGCGGCCCCGCCCTTGTGGCGGGGTTCGCCGTATTTTCGCTTGCCGATCCAAATCGCTGCGGAGACCGCGACCGCCCGCCGCCGGACCGAGTTTAAGAATTTTCCGCCACATTTATGCTTTTTTGCGTACCAACATAGATGCTGGCGCGGCTGCGCGAGTTGCGATAGAACGGTCGCGGCCGTCATTGGTTTATTTGCGACGAATGAGCAAAGCGTATGAATACCGCCTTTAAGAAGACGCGAAAGCCGTGGCGAGGAGCCGCGGGCGGATGGTTGATCGGTATTGCGGTGGCGGTGGCGGCCCCGTCCCTGCCTGCCTCGGCCGGCTCTTGGTTCGATTCATTCAATCCCTTCAACCTATTCGGCGGCGAAAAATACGAAACCAAGATCGTGCCCGATATCCCGGCGGACGATCTCTACAATCAAGCGCTCGCCCGGCTGCAATCCAAGGATTACGACGGCGCGGCAAAAAAATTCGCCGAACTCGAAAAGCAATATCCCTATTCGCAATGGCAAAGAAAAGGGATTTTGATGACCATCTTCAGCCAATATCAAAACGCCAGTTACGACGACGCCATTGCCTCCGCGAAACGCTACATCGGGTTATTCCCGTCGTCCCCCGATGTCCCTTATGCCTATTATCTCGAGGGGATGTCCTATTACAATCAAATCCCGGACATAAACCGCGATCAGGACCGGGCGGCAAAGGCGGTTGAAATATTCACCCTGATCACCCAGAAATTCCCGAAGTCGGAGTATGCCGAGGATTCGCGCTACAAGCTGCAAGTCGCCCGCGACCAGCTGGCCGGCAAGGAGATGCTCGTCGGACGCTATTATCTGAACCAGCATAATTATGCGGCGGCGATCAATCGCTTCCGCGAGGTTCTGTTCAAATATCAGACTACGCGGCACGCCGAGGAAGCCTTGCTGCGGCTGACCGAGGCTTATCTCGCGCTTGGCATTCCGGGCGAGGCAGAAACCGCGGCGGCCGTTTTAGGGCATAATTTCCCGGAGTCGGTCTGGTACAAGGATGCTTATGCGCTGCTCCAGGGAGGCGGGCTGCAGCCGCATGAAGACCAGGGATCCTGGATATCGAGAGCGTTCCACAAAATGGGCCTCGGCTGAGCAGAGACTCGCTCGTTGGCCATCGTAATCGGGTTTCGGATTTCGATGTCTATAGTTACCTTCAGACTGCCGGCGTTCCGAAAGGTTTTGTGTGCGAGATGATCAGCCTTGAGGGTTTTCCATTCGCGTTCGGCGAGCGCGGCGCGCGTTTTCTTGTTCATGTGAACCGGACGAAGGCTGGCTACGCAGTGGAGGACGAAGATGACCGGCTCGACCATTATTCCGTGCCTGCGGTACAAGGATGCAAAACGCATGATTGACTGGCTTTGCGGGACGTTCGGGTTTCAGCCACACGCCGTGCATGAGGACGGCAAGGGCGGCATTGCCCATGCGCAGCTGACGCTGGGCAGAGGCATGATCATGCTGGGCTCCGCGCGGGATGGTCATGATGAGTTTGGTCAGGTGCAATCGACGCCGACCCAGCTTGGAGGAACAACGCAAAGTCCCTACGTGGTGGTGGCCGACGCCGACGCGATTTACAGGCACGCCAAAGCTGCAGGCGCAGAAATCGTGATCGAGATCAAGGACGAGGATTACGGCGGCCGAGACTTTTCCTGCCGCGATCCGGAAGGACATCTGTGGAATATCGGCACCTACGATCCCTGGAAAACGTGAGGCCGGTTCGGCTGCGCCTCATTATAAATTTCGCCTCATGGCCTGGAGCCTCCATCCGTCCAGGGCAAAATGCTCCAACGCGTGGCTCGAATATGAATAGATAAGAAAACCCGTTAATTCGATAGACTGGATCCCTTTCCCGTTTCACAAAACATGAATGAGTTCCGGCCGCGCCATATGGAGGCGCATCGGGGAGCCCCTCGACCCCATGCTCGTTCAATTGTCTATCCGCGACATCGTTTTGATCGACAAGCTTGATCTCGCATTCGACCGTGGCCTTACCATTTTGACCGGCGAGACCGGCGCCGGCAAATCGATTCTTCTCGATGCGTTTTCGCTAGCGCTTGGCGCTCGGGGCGACGGCGGCTTGGTCCGCCACGGCGCGCCGCAAGGTCAAGTCAGCGCGGCATTCGAACTTGCGGAGGACCACAAGGCGGTGGTCGCGGCAAAGGCGCAAAACATCGAAACCGCCGGCAGCCTTATTTTGCGGCGCCTGCAATTGGCGGATGGCCGCAGCCGCGCTTTTGTCAACGATCAGCGGATGACCACGCAGGCACTGCGGGCGATCGCCAGCGAACTGGTCGAAATTCATGGCCAGCACGACGACCGCGCGCTCGTCAATCCAGGCACGCACCGCCAACTGGTCGACGCCTTTGGCGGTTTGAACCTTGCGGCCGCCGAAGTGCGCGCCGCCTATGCGCGGGCGCGGGGTCTCAAGGCCGAGCGCGCGCGCGAGCAAGCGCGGGTCGAAAAGGCGCGGGGGGACGCTGCGTACCTGCGCCATGCCTCCGCCGAGTTGACCGGGCTTGCCGCCGAAGCTGGCGAAGAAGCCGCGCTCGCCGAGCGCCGCTCCACCATTATGCAGGCCGAGAAGGTCGCGGCCGAACTGCGCGATGTCCACGCGACGGTGACGGGCGAGTATTCGCCGATGCCTGCTCTCTCCGCCGCGCTGCGCAGGCTTGAGCGGCGTCAGACTCAGGCACCCGGATTGATCGCGCCCGCCGCCGAGGCGCTCGATGCCGCCTTGAACGCCCTCGATCTCGCGGGGCAAGCCCTCGATCTGGCCTTGCGGGATGCCGATTTCGATCCGCGCGAATTGGAGCGGGTTGAAGAAAGGCTGTTTGCCTTGCGCGCCGCGGGACGCAAATTTGGGGTTCCCGTCGATGCGCTTGCCTCGCTCGCCGAAAAATTCGCGGCCGAGCTTGCCGCTGTCGACACCGGGGAGGCGCGGCTTTCGCAATTAACACAAGCGGTGGAGGCCGTGGAGGCCGCTTATGCGTCGGCGGCGCGGGCGTTGTCGGAGGCGCGCAAGAAAGCCGCCGCCGAGCTCGACGCCGAAGTGACCGCCGAACTCGCGCCCCTCAAACTCGAAGGCGCCCATTTTACAACCGAATTCCGCATTGAGCCGGAAGGCCCGGACGGCTACGATCAAGTCGAGTTTTGGGTGCAAACCAATCCCGGAACCAAGCCTGGCCCCCTGATGAAAATCGCCTCCGGCGGCGAGCTTGCCCGTTTCATGCTGGCCCTGAAAGTGGTTCTTGCCGAGCGAGGCTCGGCTCCGACACTTGTCTTTGATGAAATCGATACGGGGGCCGGCGGCGCAGTGGCCGATGCCATGGGCCAGCGGCTTGCGCGGCTCGCGGCGCGTGTGCAGGTGCTCGCCGTGACCCATGCACCGCAAGTCGCGGCCCGCGCGCGCGGGCATTTCCGCATCGCCAAGGCTGCCGCCGGTCAAGGCAGCGGCGTCGCGACGCGCGTCTCAATTCTCGAAAAGGATGCGCGGCGCGAGGAAATCGCCCGTATGCTGGCCGGTGCGACGATCACCGACGAGGCGCGGGCGGCCGCCGCGCGGCTTTTGGAGGGCGCGCGATGAAACTAGAGCGCCCTCCCCGTGCGATAAAACAAACGGGCATGCAAGGGGAGCGTGCGCACTCTAAAGTGGACCCGCGAAGCGGGA
>QHBR01000320.1 GCA_003244015.1 Hyphomicrobiales bacterium
GTATTTTTCGAGATGCCCTTATCCAAGGCGTGCTGGACAACACCCCGACTCTCTTCGAGCCGAATGTTGCCGGCACACTGGAGAATACCGCCCAGCCAATCCCTGCGATCCCGCCGGTTTATCTGAAAGCACCGAAATCCAACATCGAGCAGCTGGTGCCGCCGCCAGACCCGCTCGGCGAAGTCGATCCTGGGAAGTCGCAGCGGTTCACGCTGGTTAGCGGCATCAACGCACTTTGGAAAGTGGTGTCGTCAGGGAAAACGGCTGACGAAAACCTTGAGGGTTGGTCGAAGGTCATAGGGACTCTGGGACCATATGCGGCGCCCATTCTCAAATGGTTACGATCCTACGTATTAGGGAGTTGAAGCTACCCTGGCGACGGCTCCCCTCATCCGGCCCCCCGGATCAAGTCCGGGGGTCGCGCCACCTTCTCCCACAAGGGGAGAAGGCAGACCCGCCCGTGGCACTAACCTTTCTTTCATAGCGTTGAAATCCGCGCTGGCGGCAGCAGCCCTTTCGCGATATGACAAGACGCGAATTCGCACACCAGCGCGCGGGGCCGAGCCATGAACTTCTTTTCTCGCTTTGGATATTTGGTCGCCGTATTTTTTGTCGTTGCCTTATTCATCTCGGACGGAGTTGGCGCCGCTTTTCATCTGAGCAGCGCGTCAACGGGCGTTTTGACGTTTTTGTTCTGGGGGCCGCCCTGCGTCTATTACGGCAGAACCCTCGACCATCCTGGAAAGCGGAGCTATTTCTTCGGGCTTCGGCTGGACTATTGGGGCTACGGGCTCATCGGCTTCGGAGTCCTCTACGCCTATCTCAATTGGAACAGCCTCGCGCGCCATTGGCTAGCGGCTGTTTAGGAGGGGGACACGGCCTCCGGGGGAAGCTTCGCAACGAAAGCGACGGCTATCATGGGCGTTGGAGCGCAACATGCATGGCCTGCAAGCATCCACTTTGAGCCTGGACGCGCGGCGACGCCGTATTCTGTTTCGGTCCTGGCATCGCGGCATGCGCGAGATGGATCTTGTTCTTGGCCGTTTCGCCGATGCCGAAATCGCCAGCCTTTGCAAGAGCGAACTCGACGATTATGAACGCTTGCTAAAGGCACCGGACCGCGACGTTTTCTGCTGGCTCACTGGTGAAGCGGAAACGCCTAGCTCTTACGATACGCCGGTGTTACGAAGAATCCGCGCCTTCCATATTCATGTCGGTCCGATCCATACATAAGCCACGTTGCTGGTCCGGCGCTCCGCGAAATCTTTCGAATTGACCTTGTATTGTGACTGATTTCAAACGCGTGGTGGGCGAGCTTGCCAAGGGCGGCTCGCTCACGCTCTCCTCCGTGGCCGATGGTTTTGATGCGTTTTGCGCCGCCAATTTGACGCGTGCGCTCGCGCGGGATTCGGAAAGCCGGGCTGTCGCGCTCGTTCATGTCGCGCGCGATGGCCAGCGCGCCCGCGCCTTCGACGAGGCGCTTAGCTTCGCCGCGCCGGACATCGAGCTCCTCGATTTCCCCGCCTGGGATTGCCAGCCCTATGACCGGGTCTCTCCCGATGCAGCGATTTCGGCGCGGCGGATCGTGGTTCTCTCGCGGCTTGCCCGTTCGCGCGCCGCATTGGAGCGTCCGCGCATCCTGTCCATCACGGTGAATGCGCTGGTCCAGCGGGTCGCGCCTCTCAGCAAAATAGCGGGCGACTCGTTTTCCGCCGCGCCGGGCAATGTGGTCGATCGCGACGCGCTAGTCCAATGGCTCGAAACCAATGGCTTTGCGCGGGCATCAAGCGTGCGCGACACTGGCGAATATGCCGTGCGCGGCGGCATCCTCGATCTTTTTCCGCCCGGAATGCCGCACCCGTTGCGCCTCGATTTTTTCGGCGATGCGCTCGAATCGGTCCGCG
This sequence comes from Hyphomicrobiales bacterium, assembly GCA_003244015.1. Classification (GTDB taxonomy): domain Bacteria; phylum Pseudomonadota; class Alphaproteobacteria; order Rhizobiales; family Beijerinckiaceae; genus Methylocapsa. Next base: position 1,905 of record QHBR01000320.1, read on the forward strand.
CCTTCGATCCCGAGTCGCAACGCACGACCGCCCAATTGCGCGGCCTCGATCTCGTGCCGATGAGCGAAGTTCAGCTCGCGAGCGAAACGATGCGAAGGTTCCGCCAGGCCTATGTCGCGCATTTCGGCGCGCAGACGCGCGGCGACGCTCTCTACGAAGCGGTCAGCGAAGGCCGCCGCCATCAAGGTCTCGAACATTGGCTGCCGCTGTTTTACGAAAAGCTCGACACTTTGTTCGACTATTGTGCTGGCGCTCCTTTGATGTTCGATCCCCTCGCCGAAGCAGCTGTGAGCGAGCGTTTCGCGCAAATCGGGGATTATTATGGCGCGCGCAAGTGTGCGCATGACGCCGATCCCAATCATTCGACCTATAAGCCGCTGCCATCCAGCGCTCTCTATCTCGCAGAGCCCGAGTGGCGCGAGCGCATCCGCGCGGCAAGTCTCGTTTCCGTGGTGCCTTTCGCGCAGCCGGAAACTGGCAAGGGTCTCGTGGTCGATTGCGGCTCAAGACCCGGCTGCATTTTCGCCGCCGAGCGCGCCGATCCGGCCGCCAATGTCTTTGCCGCCGCCATCGGCCATGCGCGTGCCTTGCAAGCAGGCGGAAAGCGGGTAATCCTCGCCGCCTGGTCGGACGGCTCGCGCGAGCGGCTCGCCCATGTCCTCGCGGACCACGGCTTTGCCAGCACGGCGCCGGTGTCCTCGCTTGCGCAAGCCCTCGCGCTGCCGCCAAGCACGCTCGCCTTGGCCGTCATTGGCATCGAGCAAGGTTTTGAGGCGCAAGGTCTCGCGCTTATCGGCGAACAGGATATCTTGGGCGACCGGCTGGCCGGCGGGCGCCGCAAGCTGCGCCACGCCCAGGATTTTTTGACCGAAGCGGGGGCGCTCGCGGCGGGCGACATTGTCGTCCATGTCGATCATGGGATCGCGCGTTTCGAAGGTCTGAAGGCGATCGAAGCCGCTGGTGCGCCGCATGATTGTCTCGAACTGCATTATGCCGAGGGCGCCAAGCTTTTTCTCCCCGTGGAAAATCTCGAGCTTTTGTCGCGCTATGGCGCGGAGGAGACAGCAGTCGAGCTCGACAGATTGGGCGGCGTTGGATGGCAGAAGCGCAAGGCGCGCATGCGCAAGCGCGTTCTCGATATGGCGGCGGGTCTGATCAAAATCGCCGCCGCGCGGCAGGCCAAGGCGGCTCCGAAGCTCGTCCCGCCGGAAAATCTTTATACCGAATTTTGCGCGGGCTTTCCCTATGAGGAAACCGGCGACCAGCAGGCCGCGATCGACGCGGTTTTGGACGACATGGCTTCCGGCCAGCCGATGGACCGCCTCGTCTGCGGCGACGTCGGTTTCGGCAAGACCGAGGTTGCCTTGCGCGCGGCCTTTGCTGCCGCGATCGAAGGCAAGCAGGTGGCCGTAGTCGTGCCGACGACGCTTCTCGCGCGCCAGCACTACATCAATTTTGCGGCGCGCTTCGCGCATTTGCCGGTCAAGGTCGCGCAAATGTCGCGGATGGTTGGCGCCGCCGGTCTCAATTCCGCCAAGCTCGGCGCCGCCTCCGGAGAAATCGACATCGTCGTCGGCACCCATGCGCTGCTTGGCAAGGGGGTGAGCTTCAGGGATCTCGGACTCGTCATTGTCGACGAGGAGCAACATTTCGGCGTCAAGCACAAGGAACGGCTCAAGGAATTGCGCGCCGAGGTTCATGTCCTGACCTTGTCGGCGACGCCGATTCCGCGCACCCTTCAGCTCGCCATGACCGGCGTGCGCGACCTTTCGATCATCGCGACGCCGCCGATCGACCGGCTGGCGGTCCGGACCTTTATATCGCCGTTTGACGAATTGCTCGTGCGGGAAGCGCTGCTGCGCGAGAGATATCGCGGCGGCCAGAGCTTCTATGTTTGCCCGCGCATCGAAGATATCGAGGAAGCAAGCGCCTTCCTGCGTCAAAATGTTGCGGAGGTGAAATTCGTGGTCGCGCATGGCCAGTTGGCGGCGAGCGAGCTCGAAGCCAGGATGGCGGCGTTCTACGACGGCCAATACGATGTGCTGCTTTCGACGGCGATTGTCGAATCCGGCCTCGATATTCCCGCCGCGAATACGCTCATCGTGCATCGCGCCGACATGTTCGGTCTCGCCCAGCTTTATCAATTGCGAGGCCGCGTCGGGCGCGCGAAAATCCGCGCCTATGCCCTGTTCACGGTGCCCCCCAACCGGGGCACGACGCCACAAGCCGAACGGCGTCTCAAGTTGCTGCATTCGCTCGATACGCTCGGCGCCGGGTTTGAACTCGCGAGCCACGACCTCGATATTCGCGGCGCCGGAAATCTGCTCGGCGACGAACAGTCGGGTCATATCAGGGAAGTCGGGTACGAGCTCTATCAAGAGATGCTGCGCGAGGCAGTCGAAGCCTTGCGGGCGGGTATCGAGGAACCTGCCGAGGAGACATGGGCGCCTTCGATCACGCTTGGCACGCCGGCGACTATCCCAGAGGATTATGTCGGCGATCTGCACTTGCGTCTAAGCCTCTACCGGCGCCTCGCCGCGCTCACATCCGACGCGGAAATCGAGAGTTTTGCCGCGGAAATGATCGACCGTTTTGGGCCGCTGCCTAGCGAAGCCGAAGAATTGATGCAATTGGTCGCGATCAAGGTTTTGTGCCGAAAGGCGCATGTCGAAAAGGTCGAAGCAGGCCCAAAGGGAGTCATCGTTGCGTTTCGCGACAACTCCTTCGCCAACCCGCAAGGCCTCGTGCGCTATGTCGCGGAACAAGGCCCGCAAGCCAAGGTGCGGCCGGACATGAAAATCGTGTTTGTCCGCGATTTCGAGATGAAAGCCGCAAGGCTCGAGGGCACGCGGCAAATTTTACGCACGCTGGCGGCGCTCGCGGCGAAAGTGGCCGCGTGACCGGGGCCTAGTGCGCCGGGCACGATCCGCAAAAATGAAAACGGAGTAGGGTCTGTTGAGATTCAACTGGAGTGGATGACCGCTGCGGCAAGATAGATCATTGCCGCAAAGGTTGTGTCCGTTTTGTCGCTGCGCATGGCAATACGCTTGAACTCTAAGAAGTTTTCGATCAAATGCCG
>QHBR01000028.1 GCA_003244015.1 Hyphomicrobiales bacterium
TTTGGTTGAGTAATGCCGGGCCACGCTTTGCCTCCCTGGCGTGGAGCGGAGTCGGCGCCATTGGACGATACGGGATTTTACTGTACATTACAGTATATACTCCGCGCTTCATCATTTTGAGTGCAAGTTCGTCGCAGCTTTGTGGGTCGAGGGGAGAACTCGCTCCCCGGCACGCGGGTGCCCCCTGCCGTAAGCTGGAACGGACAAAAGAGACCAAAACGCTCAAACCAAGCTCCACCGACTAATCGAACGGGGGCAGAAAATCGATGCGATTGGGAGTTTTTCAACGGTATTCCGGCGGCGCCGATGCCGTGAATCTGAAACCAGTGCTTGGCAAGATCGAGACCGATCGTGGTAATATGCATAGTGGACGGCTCCTCTCGTTGTGGTGTTCACCGACGACCACCTTATGGCACATCGATGCCGGGGAGCGGGGGCCGTCCAAGCCGGCTCAGCAAACTTCTCGCAAGCGTTCCGGGCGTCGGCATTATGGGCGCCAGCGCGATCGCCGCCACGGTCAGCGATCCCGGCCTGTTCCGGAACGGGACGACTAGAAGTCTCGGCCACGGGCGCAGTCCCATCGTCAGATCGATCCGATATTCACCCGGCTGATTGCCAGCGTAAAAGCGATAGCCCCCCTGCGCGTCGACGAAACCCTCCATCTCCGCGACGACGACGTTGTGCCCCGCCAGGCCCCGGAGATCGAGGGAAGCGGCGCGGCGCACCTCGAACGGCCCGAGCGAATCGGCAAACGAGCCGCCGGGCGAGCGCAATCCGGCTTGAAACGAAAGGACGCTCGTTCTTGCGGCGGGCTTTGACAAGAACGACAATTTGGACGACTGGTCGGAAGCGATCATCGTAAGGATCGACGACGGTGAATTCCTCGTCCGCTGGCAGGGTTACCCCCACGAGCCTAGGTCAAGCCGCAGCCACGAATATATTGCCCTCCTTCACCCGAAAATCACTGGCGTTTGATTGGAGGGAACATCAGAAGGGGCGGCGAGAGGAGGGTCAGGCGCTCGCCCGCGCCGATATTATAGGGCGGATAGCTCGGCACCGAACCTTCCACACCGTCGCCCTGGAAAGCTAAAATCCAAGCAACTGCGTTCGGACAACGCGACGATCGTCCGGTCCCAGAAATACCAGCTTCACGGTACTCCAGTCGTATCGCAAAGTAGGGGCGAGTGGGAAGTCGTTATGGCCGTTTTTAATTGCTCCACCATAAGTAACCGGAGCTGGTTGTTGCCGGGCAGCCGCGGCCCAGACGATAAGCTTCGCCTCGAAGTCATAATTCTGGATCGCCGTGTTATCGATCACACCAATGATTTTGATACGCGTAGGCCCGATGTGTACCGCCATGATCGTCGTACCGACCCGCATTGCAAACTGCGGCGAAACGTAGAGCGACTTCCCAGTTTGAAACACCGCACGCACTCGATTTTGGCCATCGTGCTCCCGGTTGACGAGGATGGTTCGGTACTCCTCCGGCGCAAACACGATTTGCGCCTCGGTTGACCGGACCGTTTTCGGTGAGGTCCGGCGCTGGCTATCCATTGCTTCGAGCGAAACCGCGATGTCTTCGGGGTCGCCCGAAGCGGACCATCGAACACGCAAGCCGTCTAGATCGACTGGTAGCCCTTCCGCTGTAGGATCCGTGCTTTCGGCTGATATCGACGATATGGAGACCGGCGTAGGACGCGTCGATACATAGACATAGAGGCCGATGCCCGCGAGGAAGATCACTCCGCAAAGCCCGTACACCACAACAGAGGTAATGAATTGTTGGCGCAGTGCGTCGCGGAGGAGCTGGAAGTCCTGCTCACTGACCTTCGAACGGAGCGTGGTGTCGCTTTCAATGAGTTTAGCAAGCGTATTGGGATCGAGTTTCTCAGGTTGGGCCGGCATTCGTTCGGGCGCGACCTGTCGCAACTTCCCGACGATATCGAGCGTGATTTGATTGCCGCTTCGATTGCGTAACAGAAAATAATAAACGACGAAACCAGTCAGCCCGAGCAAAGCTGGCAGCGATGATAAGAACTGTATCGTACCCACGTCGTCCTCCTAGCCTACACTTTGAGGATCTCGACCAGTTGCTGAGCCAGACCTGTTCGCCATCCCACCCCTTTGGCAGTTCTGACGGAAGATGTATTCGTTGCCTCTACGCGCCTGCCGCCCGGGTTCCGGCAGCAGTGACCGGCGGGCGAGGACTATAAGATGCTTAGTTCAAACTGAAGGGACTCGATTGCAGCGTCAATCAGTGCCTTGCGAGACAGTTGGCAGTAGAGAGTTTCTGCCGAGATAAAGGTACCGTTCTCGAAGATCTTATTTGAGGGCGCGCCTCCCCCACATAGACTGAAGTACTCGCAACTTTGCGCGCATAAAAGAATCCCAGACTGTATGTCCCTATACATCTTGCCTGCTTTGTTCACATCTACCGTACCACTCGCCAAATTTCCCAATATGAAATCCCCATAGTGCAGATTGGTCATAGACAATAGTTCGGGTGAAAACGTACTGAAATTACCGTTTGCAGCGACAGTGATAATAGCCCAAGGCGTGGTCAGCTGATTCAAAACTTGTTCCCCACGCTTCCAAAACAAGAGTTGCCTTGCAGCGCGGCGAAATTCACGCACTTCCAATGAATGATCTGAACTCGCAATTAGATTCCAAAATTCTATGAAGAACGCCTCACGTGATGAAGAGCGCGGTCAGCGGCTCTGTCGGGTTCCTGTTTACGGCGTCTCGTATGCGGGCCTGCGCATGTGACACGGCATTCCGGCTCTGTGTCCGGATCGTGGTTTGCTGGTCCGCATTCTCCTTGGTTCCGCCCCTTGGCTCCACCCTCTCCTCGACGGCTCGCGCTGCCTCGTTCGAAGGCTTCCCAGCTACTATGGGCGAATCCGACTTCTCTGGATCGTTCATCATCGGCTTCGGCCTCCGGCCTTCCCGATGCGGTCCCCACAGGAAGCTGAAGGGACGATCCAGAGATATCCCGGTTCCCGTGCAAGAGGCGTCCGCGCATGCCAGGTTCTACGACGACGCGGGATCGGCGCCTGACTCGCGATATCGTCATGTGCCATATTGCCTTCTACTGGACGGAAAGCATCGGCATCCCGAAGTTGTTTTACGCCGCTCAATGGCTGGCCTACGCAATCCCCTGTCAACGCTTCGCCACGTTCCTCACGGAACGCCGCGCATGACTCGGGGCCGGTGTGACTCGCTACGTCTTCACCGTCGAGGACTTTCACCTCTTACCTCCTGCCGGTCTCCCGGCGCACCCGTCCATCCCATCACTTTGCCTCCGCGATTTATAGGTGTCAACGGCGGAGTAAAAGCCGGCCAATGGGGCGTAGCAAAACCAGGCCGCTTTGCGGCATGGGCGTATAGAAAGCCGCCCATGGCAGCCAATTTCCGCTTGACCAACAAGACAGTTGCTCCTTTCATCAACCCGCCAAAAATGTCTTAAAGATCATGACGGCGGACACTAGACTCCACCCCTTCCCAACGCCGTTTGATCGACGTAACCGGCGACGCCGCTTGATGTCGCATGTTTGTCGACAATTGCTATAGTGAAACACGAAAGATTGGCTGCTCGACCGATCAAAGCTCGCCTCGAGCAGCCGCGGCTTGGACCCGATCCGCCGTCCGCGCGGCGATGGCCTGGATGGTCAGCGACGGATTCACGGCTCCCGAGGTTGGAAAGACCGAGCCGTCGCAGATGAAGAGATTCGGGACGTCGTGCGCGCGGCCGTCCGCGTCGACGACCGATGCGTTCGGGTCGCTGCCCATCCGGCACGTGCCCATGAGGTGAGCGGTCCGGTTCACTCCCCAGACGTCTTCGCCGCGGGCCGCCCGGAGAATCTCCGTCATCTTTCCGATCGAGTGGTCAATCAGCCGCTGGTCGTTCTCGTGATGCCCGAAGAGCACATGGGCCACAGGTAGCCCGTAGCGATCCCGTTCGGTATCGTGCAGCTTGACCCTGTTGTCGAGCCGCGGAAGGGTTTCGCCGACGATGCCCAGGCCTGAATAGTAATTGTAGTCGAACATCGCGCGACGGAGCGCTGACCCCCAAAGGTTCCGTGCGGCGCTCATCCGCCCGGCAAAGTCACCGACGTGCGGTCCAACGACCTCGACGGTATAACCGCAAGAAAAATCCACGTCCGGCATGGTGCGATTGAAGTGCTCTGTGATCGCCAGTCCCGGCGGCGCCTTGTACTGGCCGATCCGTTCTGGAAATTTCGCGAACGTCTGATGTCCGGCATGGATCATGAAGTATCTACCGACCATGCCTGAGGAATTGGCGAGACCGTTGGGAAAGAGCGGGCTTGCCGAGTTCAACAGCAGGCGTGGCGTTTCGATGGCATAGCCGGCGACGATGATGGCCTTGGCACGCTGCCGAAAGAGTTCCGAACCGTTATGACCGCTACTGGGCCCGGTTCGAAAATGCAGCACGCCAGTCGCCCTTCCGGTGGCATCGTGCTCGATCCGGGCCACCATTGCGTTCGGACGGACTTCCGCGCCGGCGCGGATGGCGCGCGGAATATAAGTCACGAGGATTGAGCTCTTCGCGTTTGTCGAGCAGCCGTAATTGCAGAATCCGCGGTATACGCAGGGAGGCCGATCGCGGTGGGGCGCGCTCAAGGTGGCGACCGGTGCCGCGGCAACCGGGATTCCGAGGGCGGCACAACCGCGCACCAGCATATTGGCCGATGCGTTGAGCTGATGTTCCCGCTGCGGAAATCGTCGCCGTCGTTTCTGCCAGGGATAATGGACGGGGCCCGCGATCTGCAGCGCCTGCTCGACCTCTTCGTAGTAGGGCTCGAGGTCTTCGTAGGTGAGCGGCCAATCCTGAAGATCGGCCCCGGCGATTGAGCCCTCGAGCGTGCGGCGGCGAAAATCGTCGGCGTGCAAGCGCATTGCGATCATCGAGTAATGCACGGTGCTGCCGCCGACGCCCTGGCCAGAATTGTTGGATCCGAGCTCGACCGGATCCTTGCCGCCGGTCACACGTTCCTCGGTCCAGAACAGCTTGTGGGACGCGGTCTCGTCGGAGACGAAGTCATGCAACGGATCCCAGTGCGGGCCTGCGTCGAGGATCACCACGGAGAAACCGGCCTCGGCGAGCTTGGCGCCAACAACCCCGCCGCCGGCGCCGGCGCCGACCACGCAGACATCGACCTCGTCGCGCGACCAGTCGCGCATCGGCACGGCCTCGCCGTGGATCCCCGGCGCCAACAGCGGCCGTTCGCCGTTGGCACCGGCGGTTCTTGTGTGACTGCCCATGCCGTTGCCTTGAGTCATCGTTCGGCATCTCCAGCCTTATTCGATGCCGTCATTGCGGGGCCGTCCGGCGGCTCATGAGCTTCCCACGGGTCCACGCCGTCCTCCCAGATCCGCATGTGCCCTCGCGGCGATGAGGGGCCGTTGTAGCCGACTTCGCTCCACGCCGATGGATGGGCGTAGTACGTCTTGACGATTGACACGCAGAGCACGCTGGTGAAGAAGCGTCCTGCGGGCAGCGTCGTCCACGTTGCACCCGGTGGATCACCGTGCTCGATGCGCCGGAGCACCTCGTCCTGCGCGGGTCCGTCGAGATCCGCGAAGCCCTTGCCGTCGAAGATCGCGCTCGAGGTATCATCGATCCCGGCAAGGCCGCGCCGCCAAGCCTCGCGCTGCGGCGGCATGCCGTCGTACCGGTACCCATCGCGCCGATCCCCGTGCAGCTTCTCGTCGATCCAGGGCACGATCGGAATCCTTTCGTCCTGCCGCCGGTCGGGCTGCGGCACGATCCGCTCGACGACCGCCTCGAGCGTCCGCTTCTCGCTCTCGGTGAAGAAGCGGATCTCCGGCACGTTGAACAGGCGCCTGCTGACTGCGTCGCGGGTCTGGTCGTCCCAGTCCAATGAGGACCATTTGTCGAGCACGTTGTAGTCCGGGTAGGGCGAGCGCAAAGGATTTTCCATCACCTGCCTCCAACTGCGCGGTTAGTGCCTCACTTGGCCGAGCAAAACCAACACGTGATAAAAGTCGCAGCGAAAATCACCGTTCCAGTCATAGCAATCTCATCGTGACGAGGCCGATCGCGGCGAGGCCGGAAAACACTGCCGGAGCTGCGGCCGGTGGTCCTTGAAGCCAGTTGAACAGCGACACATACAGCCCTGCCATTTGGCGATCGAAGCCCCGCAGATGCATGCCGATTCCGACGAAGCCGGTGAGGAGCGTTAGCCAAAGCAGAGCGCAAAGCGCTATCGCAGCGGCAGAGCACGGCGACGCCATCGTCCAAATGCCGGCGAGCGCGGTGAGAACCGGCGTGGTCAATGGCGCATACATGAGGGGGTTGTTGAACGCTCCGCGGAAGTGGAGGAGGCCGGCCTGCAAGATCGCTCCGAACATGCAAACGACGATCAAGGCCAGCAAAACAGTACGGATGGGAAGACCCGCGATGTCAACACCGCCCGCCAGTCCCTTTGCGGCAATCAGTGCGAACACGCCCATTGCCGAAAGCGCCAGAGGCGCCAGAGGCGGCGCGCCGTACATCAGGTAATTGAGAAGCAGCTTGTAGCCGCCGGGCTTGCGGATGATCCCGTAATAGTGGTGAAGGCAGAAGCCAGCCAGTCCGACCGCGACCGCCAGCCAACCGGCCACGCGCAACGCGGACTCGATCCAACCGGTGCGTGGGGCGACGACAGCCGCGATCGCGAAGATCGCGAGCAAGCCGCCACTGAGAAAAGGCGCGTATTGCACGCGATGGATGAAACCTCGCCGGTAGTGACCGGCCCACGCATCCACCAGCAGCAGCAGCGTGAGGAGCGCGGCGAGCATCGCTATCCACTGGAAGGCATTGAGGCCGACGAAGCGCGCGTCCGGCATCGCTATGCTCTCTGTGTCGGCGCTTCATCGTCCGGCCGTCGCGACTCGGCTTCACTGACGTCGAGATGTCTAGGAAAGCGTTGCCTACGGCCGGGCAATTCGCGATAACGGAACTTCACCTCGGCACCGTATCGGTACACGAGTTCGCCGCCGAGGTAGCCTTGGACAGCCGTCACCACCATGACACCGATCATCGCCGCCACGTACCACCACGTCACGGTCGCCCCGGCTTGCCAAAGCTCGCCGCGCCAGATGCCCAACGCGACAAGCAGGCCGAAAAAGCTCGGACCCAAAGCCATGTGGACGCGCAGAAACGATCGTGCCTCTCCCTCTTCGATAGGCAATCGGAGCCGCGATTTGACGCCGGTTGCGATGGTGCCCATCGTCACGAGGACCGCGGCGGTGAGCGTCCACCAGCCAACTGCAAGCAGAGTGTTGAACCCGAAGAGCAACTCCAGCAGATCGAAGGCAAACGAGGTTACGGTCAGCGCAATCGTAAAGTGCACGAGAATCGGGTGAAGGGGAGCGGTCAGCTTGGCGAGCCGTATCGCGTGGTTGAGTCGGGTGACGGTCGCGCCGCGTCCGGCCGGCAAGCCCCTCGCACGATTCCACTTCGGTGCGGGCCGCGCTGGCACCGATGCAGTGCTGTAGGACTGATCTTGCCCAGCCGTCGCCGAGCTGATTCCCGGTCGAACCGCCAGGCCAGGCCGCGGGTCAGATGGCGTATCGCTGCGCGTCGGCATTTTTGAACTCCAGGCCCAATCCGGGTCGGCTCAGGTCGGGATGAAGCATGCCGTCGGCTGCGGCCGGCACACCGTCGAACAGCATGGTCGCGATGCGCACGTGATCGTGGAAATATTCCATATGGCGTACGCTCGCGCAGGCGCAGCACGGATGAAGGTGCAGCATCGGCGCACAATGGCTCGAAAGCGGCATGCACCGCGCCTCGCACAGGGCGTTGACCTTCAGAAAGTCGGTAATGCCAGCACAGCGCGTCGCATCGGCCTGGAGGACGTCGACCGCGCCCGCCTCCAACATCCGCTGGAAATAGCGCAAATCGTATCCGTATTCGCCGGCGGCGATGGCCATGTCGGGCGGAGCCCGATCGCGCAGCAGCCGCAGTCCAGCCAAATCATCCGATGAGACCGGCTCCTCGAACCAGCTCACGCCGAAGTCGGAGAACGCCTCCGCCATGCCAAGCGCCTGCTTTCGGCTGTATGCCCCATTCGCGTCGACGAAGAGTTCGGTACCAGATGCAATTGCGTCACGGGCCGCGCGC
>QHBR01000141.1 GCA_003244015.1 Hyphomicrobiales bacterium
GAGCGGACTGGCCGTAGCGAAACATGCCGGTCGCGTCCGGGTCGTGTGCTTCTTCCGCGCGCCCGCCGGACGGGAATCCACGGGACTCGGCGGCTAATTCCTCCTGAATGACGACCGGTCGCACGCCGGAGAAATAGAACCCCCGCAGGAATGGCCCCGTGGTTAACCGGCTGGGGCGGCACAGTTCCACCAGAAATTGAACCAGCGGCCCGCGCAGCTTGCGGAACTCGCGCGGGAACTCATACACCGCCGCGCGCGAATTCGCGTCGGATTCCCGCGCGAGAAATTCGGGACGCTTTCCAGATAGGGAATAGACCAACTCGTGAAAAGCGTTGCTCAACCTCGCGCTCTGCTTTTCCGCATAGATCTCGCCCGTCTTATCCAGAAACGGCAGCGTGACGCCGAGCGCCTGGGCCGCTTCCTTGTTGTCGAAATTGCGGACATAGTCCAGAAAGAACGCCAGCCGGTCGAGCTTGGTGAAAAGCACATATACCGGAAGGTTGATGCCCAGAATGTTCGCTATTTCGGTTAGATGCACCCGCAGCTTCCGGGCAGCTTCAGTTGCCGCTTCGGTGGCGCCCGGCTTGAGCAGGTTCTCGCATTCGCAGCAAACGATGGCGGCCCGCGGCGCGGCTTGGCCCTTGCCGATCACCGACCGCATCTTGCCGGGTTGCATGCGGCGGATGAGGCGAGCCCACATGCTCGCGTCGGCCTGTATCTTCGATCCCACTTCAACGAAGACGGCCTGTTTGGCGAACCAAACATTGGCAAGCCCCGTGGGGATGACCGCGGAATCGCGATATACCTGCCCCGCCAGCAACTCCGGCTCGAGCCCGGATTGCAAAACCGTCGTGGTTTTCGTCGAGCCCGCGGGGCCGGTTACGAAAAACACGGGCAAGCTGCGGAATCGCGCGTCCGAGCCAAGCCGCGAGGAAGCCAGTTTACGCTCGGCATCGCGCAGCAGCAAGGCTAATTCATCCGTCTCCGGCGCTTCGCCGGCCGATCCGCCCGCTTTTTGCCTTGCGCTGCTCCATGCACGAAACCACAGCACGACAATCGCGGCGGCGATTCCGATCAGCGCCAACACCGTCCGCAGGATCCATATGCCGGGCGATTGCAATCCAAGCCATGTCCCGGTAAACCATGCGAGGAGCAGCCACGGAAGCAGCGCGGCCGCCGTAAGCGCGTAAATCATTTACGATCCCCCGCGCGATCCGGCAATGGCATGCACCTCGGAAGCGCCGGCATTCAGGGCGAGGTGGAAACCGGAGTACAGCACAAGAATCCCGATGAAGCAGCAGGCCGCGATAATTAAAAGCCGCCGGACCCAGGGATCGGCGCGCCCTCCGCCCGCGGCGCCGGCCTCCGGCCGCCAGGACGCGGATAGCTCCGGCGACGGGCCGCGGATGCGCCGGATCTTAGCCATCATCGAATCGCGCACCGCATTCAGCTCGCCCTTGCCGGCGGCGCTATAGCGACCCGCGTAGCCTAACAGCACGCACAGCAGGTATACCTCGAGCACGTCGGCGAGCGATGGAGAATCCACCTGGCCCATGAGGCGGTCGACGTCTTTAAAAAAAACTTCGCCCCCGACGTGCACGCCGAACAGCTCTTCCTGAAGCGGTTTCCGGACCCAGTCGGCGAAGACGGGATTGCGCAGATTGAGGATCGATTCATCGAGGAAAGCCACCGTGGCGAAGCGCGCGTCGCGGATCTCATCGTCGGAATATCCGCGGTTGCGCGCCTCTTCATGCGCCAGTTTCAGGGCCTCGCGGAATTGCGTCCGGAAATATTGAGCGTCGGTTACGGATTGCCGCCCGGATCGCAACCGGACGATGGAAGTTAGCGCTTCCTGGTGAATGAGCGCCAGATTCCCGGACGGAGCGGCGGTTTCAGATGCGGCGGTAGACTTCATGCGGTGGACTGCGTGCGAGCGCGCCAAAAGACGCGTGGACTATTCTAACGCCGATCTCATCCGTGCCCGCTCACCGCACTGGCCCGAACAGGGGCAGGCCGTCGGGCTGCGGCCTAAAAACGTACTTGTCGATTCCCGGGGCTTGATGGCGGCCGTTAACGGTACGTTTAACATCGGTCAGGGGCCAGTCGGCTTGAGGGACGTTGGCTGGACCGCTGGTTATCCGCGAGATGCTGACGACATGCGTGCGCGCCGTGATGCTCCTGGCGACCCGGCATATTCTGGCGAACGCCATGGCGAAGGAGTTAGCTGGACCCACCGGCATCGGACCCAAGTGTCCGGTTGGATTGCCGCCTCCAAAACACATGTGCAGGCTGATCCGGTTGATGATGGATCGATTGAGCCACGTCTCGACGCGCGTGTTCAGCTCCGCCGCCTCCCACTGAAAGCCGTCGCCTAAGATATGCGTGGATTCGGGGTTGCCGTGGCCGACGATAATCAGCCGGGAACCTCCGGAGCCGTCAGGCCGCGCGGTGAATAGGTTCGGCAGCCCGTTGACGTCCGGCCAATAGTGAACCGTGGCGGCGATCTGCTCCACGTCGTTGATTGTTTTGCGGAGATCCCCCTCAAGCTGGCGCTTCTCTTGAAGGGAAACCGCTGTGTCCCGCAAGTCGCCAGCAAGGCAGACTATGGCCTGGGTCGCATACTGCATGGGCATGATGAAAGCCCTCCTTCAGGCGGAGATGATATCAGAATTGGCTGAAGCCCGAACAACAGCGCGCGATCGATGGCCGTCGGCTCCGGCGCCGGAAACACGGGGGGCTATGGCTTTGGTTCGGATCCGGGGGGCTTGAAGGGTTTCGCTTCCGGGGTCTGCGTCTCTTGCAAGGCGCTCAAGTACTCCCCCATGGTCGCGTCCAGCCGTTCATGCATAAAAGTCTGAAACGGTTTGCGGTCGTCGCGCATGGAAGCTTGCTCAAGCGTATCGAGATAGGTTTTTCGGTCTTCCGGGCGCACGACAACGGGCGGGTATCCTTCTCGAAGCAAAAGCAGGTTCATCAACAGCCTTGCCGTGCGTCCGTTACCATCCGCGAAAGGATGAATGGCGGCCAACCGGAAATGCGCGTCAAAGCCGCTTGCCGGTTCCGGCTCGGTCTTGGCAAGCCGTTCGCCGTATTCCTTCATTAGCTGAGGAATTTTAACCGGGTTCGGAAAAACAACAGGGGAACCGGCTATACGGCGGGGAAGCGTGCTGTAGATGCCCCCGATTTCCGGCTGGCTACGAAACACGATACGCCGGTGCAGTTCACGCACGGTCGTTTCATCCATGGGCGTGGCCTTGGCCGCCAATTCCCGCATCCACAACACCGCATTGTAATGGTCCACGGCCTCAAGATGATCGCGCAAGGGCTTGCCGCCCACGGTAATCCCGTGTTCGATAAGTTCCGCCGTTTCGCGCAATGTCAGCGTGTTGCCTTCGATGGCGTTGGAAGTATAGGTCAGGTCAACGTCATAGGATTTTTGCAAGGCGAGCAACGCCGCTCGCGATACCGGGCGCATCGCGTCGAGCCGCTGTTTCTTTGCGGCAATAGAGGCCAGAAGCTCATCCATGCGCTTTCACAGATATCACGGGCCATCCATTTGCACAAACGCAACCCCGTCAAACGTGTAGGGCAGGGGAGAGAATACAAGCTCGCGCCGTCCCGCCATGCGGCTGCCGGCTCGTCCAAGGTTGGGGAAATCCTTCAAGCTGGCGCATGCGTCGTAAATGGTCCGGCGACGCGACGCGACGCCTCCGGGTTATCGCGCTTGCGTCAGATTGCGGCCCTTCCGAGCGGCGGATTGAGCTAGCTGGGGTAGTAGCCACATCCAACC
>QHBR01000344.1 GCA_003244015.1 Hyphomicrobiales bacterium
TGCCGAGAAGGCTCGCGAAACGGCCGATGAAACCCGGCTTGTCTTCATTGCTGACGTAAATCATCACGGGCGCGACCAGCGCGTCGACTTCGATCCCATTGATCGAAACGATGCGCGGCTTTCCATCGTGAAAAACAGTGCCGGAGACCGAGCGCTCGCGGTCTTGCGTTGCGACCGACAGGGTGATGAGCGATTCGTAATCGGCCTCGGCGGCGCGGCTCACTTCGTCGATTGCGATGCCCCGCTCCTTTGCCACGCCCGGCGCGGAAACGATGTTGACGCCCGCGAGCAGGTGCCGCAAAAGCCCGGCGATCGCCGAGGCGGTCAGCGCTTTCGTGTTCAATCCGGCCACCTCGCCCTCATAGGTGATCGCCACCCTTTTAATCCCGCTATCGACGAACTGCCCGGCAAATGAACCGAGGCGGCCGGCGAGCGCGATGAAGGGCTTGAGTTTGGGGACTTCCTCGGCGGTGATCGAGGGAAAGTTGATCGCATTCGCAATCGCGCCGCGGAGCAGATAGTCCGACATCTGCGCGGCGACCTGGAGCGCGACGTTTTCTTGCGCCTCGCCGGTCGAAGCGCCAAGGTGCGGCGTGCAGACCGCATTTGGATGGCCGAAAAGCGGATTTACGATTGCCGGTTCGTGCACGAATACGTCGAAAGCCGCGCCCGCCACATGGCCGCTGTCCAGGAGCGCGCGCAAGGCCCGTTCGTCGGCAAGTCCGCCACGCGCGCAATTGATAATCCGCACGCCTTTTTTAGTCTTGGCGAGATTTTCCGCCGACAAAATGTTATTCGTTTGCGCTGTCAACGGCGTGTGTAAGGTAATGAAATCCGCGCGGCCAAGCAGCGTTTGGAGATCAACTTTCTCGACCCCGAGATCGAGGGCGCGGCCGAGCGAGAGATATGGATCGTAGGCGATGACCCGCATGTGCAAGCCAACCGCGCGCTCGGCGACAATCGACCCGATAGTGCCGCAGCCGATGATGCCGAGCACCTTGCCGGTGATCTCGACACCCATGAAACGGTTCTTTTCCCATTTGCCGGCCTTTGTCGACAAATCGGCCTGGGGAATCTGGCGGGCGAGCGCGAACATCAATGCGATCGCATGTTCGGCGGTGGTGATCGAATTGCCAAACGGCGTATTCATCACGATTATGCCTTTCGCGGTGGCGGCGGGAATATCGACATTGTCGACGCCGATTCCCGCACGGCCGATCACTTTCAGCCGCTCCGCGCGCTCTAGAAGTTTGGCGGTGGCCTTCGTCGCCGAGCGAATGGCAAGGCCGTCGAAACCGCCGATGACGCTGGCGAGCTTGTCTTTGTCCTTGCCGAGGCCCGGCTGAAAATCGGCCTCGATGCCGCGCTCCTTGAAAATGGCGACGGCGGCAGGCGAGAGGGCGTCGGAAATCAATACGCGCGGAGCCAAGGGGCTACTCCTGGAACATGATCGAGCGAAAGTGAAAACCGGCCGCGCCGGATCATCATGATGCGCGAGCAACGGTTTTAGATCTTGACGCGATTAAATCGGATCAAGATCTAGCGCGGCCGGTGTCTCCCCTGCCTCGCCTGGCAACCCACTTCTCGCCGGATGATTGCATCCGCTCCGCGGTTACGCCGCCTTGGCGAGATCGCCCTTGGTTTTCGCAAAGGCGAAATCGAGCCAGGGAGTCAGCGTCTCGATATCGCTCGTCTCGACAGTTGCGCCGCACCAGATCCGAAGGCCGGGCGGCGCATCGCGATAGGCGCCGATGTCAAAGGCCACCTTTTCCTTTTCGAGCAAATTTTCGAACGCTTTCGCGAAAGCGGCCTGACCGGCTGGCGCGAGCGCGGCGACGGCCGGATCGACCACCTTGAGGCAGACGCTGGAATTCGATCTGGTCCTCGGATCGGCGGCGAGGAAATCCACCCAGGGCGTCCGCGCCACCCAGGCGCCGAGCGCTTTCGAATTGGCGTTTGCGCGGGCAATGAGAGCGTCGAGTCCGCCAAGCGATTTTCCCCAATTCAGGGCGTCGATATAATCCTCGACGCACATGAGCGAAGGCGTGTTGATGGTTTCGCCCTCGAAAATAGCTTCGATTAATTTGCCGCCATGGGTCAACCGGAAAAGTTTTGGCAGCGGCCAGGGCGGCGTGTAGGTTTCCAGTCTTTCCACGGCGCGGGGGGAAACAATCAACATGCCATGCGCAGCCTCGCCGCCGAGCGCCTTCTGCCAGGAGAAAGTAGTGACGTCGAGCTTGCCCCAATCGAGCTTTTGGGCGAAGGCGGCCGACGTCGCGTCGCAGATCGTCAGACCCTTGCGGCCGGCCGCGATCCAATCGGCATTGGGGACGCGCACACCGGACGTCGTTCCATTCCAGGCGAAGACGACGTCATTGTCGAAATCGGCGAGCGAAAGATCTGGGATTTCTCCATAATCCGCGACAAAGGCCCTGGCATTCTTGAGTTTCAAATGCTGGACAATATCCTCGACCCAGCCTTCGCTAAAAGATTCCCAGGCGAACACATCGACGCCGCGCTGGCCGAGCAAGGACCAAAGCGCCGCCTCGACAGCGCCGGTATCCGAGCCAGGGACGATACCAATTCGATAACCTTGCGGAACCCGCAAAAGCTCGCGGGTCAAATCGATCACGCGTTTTAATTTGGCCTTGCTGGCCTTGGCCCGGTGCGAGCGCCCGAACGGGGCATCCTGAAGATTTTGGAGTTGCCAGCCAGGGTGTTTTGCGCACGGGCCGCACGAAAAATTTGGCCGCGCGGGCCGCGCGGCAGGGAAAATCGCTACCATAATCACCATCCTCTCAGATGGGCGCCTTTCGTTGGGGAAAGGTGTCCCAAGACGTTGGGTACGCCGGGCGGGCGGCTTGGTCAAGCCGCGTTCGGGGGTAATGTCTCAGTTTGAATTTCTGCTTCCGGCCCTGAGCGGAAGTTTGCCTCAGAATTCTCGATGACGGGAGTGTACCCGTAGCGGACCAATCGCGATGTGATCAGGGTTTACCCGGCATTACATGGATGACGCTTTGGCCGCAAGGTGGATCACGTCGGGCCACTCGTTCGTGGCGTCGCCGCCAAGGGTCAGCTGACGGTACGTCTCGATCTCCCCAGGCCTGCCCAGCAGGTAGCCTTGCGCCTCGTCGCAACGTTCGCTCTCAAGAAAGTCAAGCTCGGCGCTTGTCTCGACGCCCTCCGCGAGCACGGGAAGGTTGAGCGCCCGGCCGAGCCCGAGTATTAACCGCACAATCTCGGCTGCTTGGCCGTTGCCGTTGACCGATTTGATGAAGGAGCGATCGATCTTGATCTTATCGAATGGAAAGGCACGCAGGTTCGAGAGCGACGAGTAGCCCGTACCGAAGTCGTCCATGGCTATGCGGACACCCAGCATCTTGATTTTCCGGAGCGTCGCCAGCGCGCGGTTCAAGTCGCGGACGAGCGCGGTTTCGGTGATCTCCAGTTCCAGCCGCGCCGGGGCGAGACCGGTCTCGAAGAGAATCTCATGGACCACATGGGCGAAGTTCGCATTGTGGATTTGCACGGCCGAAACATTTACCGCGACGGTCAATGGTGGGATCCAGGTTTTTGCCTCGCGGCAGGCTGTCCGCAGCACCCACTCACCGATCTGAAGAATGACGCCGGTATCTTCGGCAATGGGAATGAACTCTGCTGGTGAAACGTCCCCGCGGGTTGGGTGCTTCCAGCGCAACAAGGCCTCAAAGCCCACGACGTCGCCGGTGCGGATGTTTTTCTGTGGCTGGAAAACGAGTCTCAACTCGCTACCGAAGATCGCATTGCGCAGGTCGTGTTCCAGAAGGCGGCGCTCGCGGAGTGCGGCGCCCATCGATGATTCGAAGTAGCGATGGGTGGCCCTGCCTTCATTTTTGGCACGGTAGAGCGCGGTGTCGGCGTGCGAGAGCAAGGCATGCCGGTCAGTGGCATCATCGGGACA
Source organism: Hyphomicrobiales bacterium (assembly GCA_003244015.1). Taxonomy (GTDB): domain Bacteria; phylum Pseudomonadota; class Alphaproteobacteria; order Rhizobiales; family Beijerinckiaceae; genus Methylocapsa. The sequence goes on from QHBR01000344.1 coordinate 3,941, forward strand.
AATGGCAATTCCAATGGAGCCCGCGATAGACCCGACGGTTTCCTTGCTCTCGCGCGCGGTTTGCAGGGCTTCCAGGATGGTCTCGGCGATGCGGCCAGCGGTGGTCGGATGGGAAAGGTGCGGCACTATGATGGCAAACTCGTCGCCGCTGAGTCTCGCCAACATTTGGCTTTCATCCAACACTCCGGAACCGCGGTTGGCGACAGCCTGCAGCACCCGGTCGCCCGCCGCATGGCCAAATAAATCGTTGACCTCCTTGAACCGGTCGAGGTCGAGGCACAAGACGGCGAGCCGCGACCCCGCCGCCAGCGCCGCGTTAATCTCCTGATCCAACTTCTTGTTGAAGCTGCCGCGATTGGGAAGTCCGGTGAGCGCGTCGTGGTGGGCCAGAAAGCGGATATTCTTTTCCGCCTCCTTGCGCGCACGAAGATCACGAACCGCAACAGCGCGATGCGGCGTTCCGCCGAAATCGATGGATCGCTGGACGAGTTCGACCGGTATTTTCGAGCCATCGACGTGAATCAAGGCGGCCTCGATAGACTGGTTCGGACGCTCGAAGAAGTTCAGGTGGATGTCCGTATCGGCAAAATATTGTTCAAGTTCCGTACCAACCACGGCATCCGCGGAGCCGCCGATGAGAGCCGCAAAATTGTTGTTGACCGTAACAATGCTGTTGCCTTCGCAAATCAAGAGCCCCTCGAAAGTGGCGTTGGCAACGCCGCGCATGCGGGCGGTCTCAAGCTCGCGCCGGCGATCGCGCATCTCGATCGAGACGCCCGCAAGCGCGAGAACAACGATGACAAAGCTTGCGAATGCCACGGCAATCGCGAGCAAACCCGACGGCGCCGCCGTTTCGGAGAGTGCAATCGTCGGATCGAAGATGATCTTGGCCGCGCCCATCGCGGTGAAGTGGTGACTGCAGATCGCCGCGGTCAACAATAACGCGCCAAGGATTTTCCATTTCACGGAGTCACCGCGCAATCCGATGGACAGCGCGGCGGCGCCAATGAGCGCGCCCAGTGCAATCGAGACCGCCACCAGGACCGGATCCCAAACGATGTGCCCCGGGATTTCGAACGCCGCCATTCCGGTGTAGTGCATCGCCGCGATGCCGCCGCCGACCATGGCGCCGCCAAGCCGGGCGCCCGCACCCGCAATCGACTCCACTGCAACGGCCAAACCCGCTCCGGTCAGCAAGATTGCGGCAACCAGCGAGAGCGCGGTGAGCGCGATGTTGTAGGCGGTCGGAATTCCGGGCGAAAATGCCAACATGGCAATGAAATGCGTGGCCCAGATGCCAAAGCCAGTCGTAGTCGCGGAAACAGCGAGCCAGGCCAACCGCTTACGGGCGCTGGACCTGCGCACATGGTGGAGCAGACTGATGGCCGTAAACGAGGCTAACGTGCAGATAACGGCCGCCAAGCCGACGAGCCGCAAGTCATGTTGGTAGGCAATACAAGTAAAAACCGCGTACATGGATCCTCACTGCGGGCGAAAGCCGACTCTTACGGGGCGTCTAAGCCTACGTAAAAGCGCTAAAGAACGCGGTATGTGGACCTCAGCAAATTGAATCTAAGGGCATCTCGAAAAATACCC
>QHBR01000011.1 GCA_003244015.1 Hyphomicrobiales bacterium
GAATGTCCAGTCTTCGGGCGTCTATGCTCTGGCACAATGGACGGTCGAGAAGAAGGCGCGCGGCTGGTACATCCGCCGCACCGCCTATGATGACGAAAAAAATCAGCTACACGCGCATTCCACGTGCCGAGGATTTTTGGTGAGCCCATGAACTGGAAAACCGATCTGAAACTCGCCGATCTCGACGCCGCCACGCGCCTCGAAGTGACCTGCAAACGCTGTGGTCTTTGCCGCTACGAGCCGCAGGCGGCATTGCTGCGGCAGCCGGAATTGGCGCAGGCCTATCTCGACGAGGTGGAGCGTTCGCTGCGATGTTCAAACCGGTTCTGCCGGGGGATGGTGCGCGTCGCCCTTATCCATGACGACAAGACGGAAGGCTTCGTTGGCGGCATGGCATGAAGCGTTGCCTATTCATCCTAATCGAAAGTGCGGGGAGCGGCGCAGTCCTCCCGCCAGTCGCAAAAGGCCCAATATGGAACTCGGCGGCGAAGCCTACTGCATTTGAAACAAATCATACCATAGAAAAAGCCGCCGAGGGAAACCCGGCAGCTCGTAAGCGTTCCCGTGGGTCTTGCGGTCTCGGGCGGCAACCGTTGGTGTTGGCCGGATTTGATACTACACACTACAATGAAGTGCCATGTTCTACGATAACGCATCATCACTTTCCGGTGTTATTGTAGAAATAGAGGCCCGGAGGGGCCTCAATAAATCTCAACGGTGCCGCACTTCTTCTCATCCACCAAAGACGCGAGCATTTCGAGCTGCTGCGCCGCGATGCCTTCTGTGAGAAAGGCGACGACATTCTCGATCCCAACCTCGAATGCGGTGAGCACCTGAAGCGGGTCGCGGACAAGGTACAACTCCACGTCCGATATGCGATGCGCGTTGAAGATCACGGCATGCGGATCAAAGCCGTTTGGAAAGATCAAAAGGGACTCTCATCCTTCACCGTCCGCCCGCAATACGCGAGCAAGGTGCCGCTGCGGTCGTGGATGGGAATCGCGAGCCGGCCGCGCATGATGCCTTTAGGAGCGAAGCCCGCCCCGAACCGCGCACACGTCTCCGCCGCTGCCCCCTAGAGCCTGCACGGCTTCGTGCGAGACTTGCAGATACTCCAGGGGCTTCAGCCCTTCCCGAACGGGTTGGGGCTGGGGGGAACTGGTACGTTGAACCGTACCGTTAACCGGTATTGCTCTCGTCCGGCTGGCGATGAATTCCGCCGCTTCGCGAACGGAACAATCGCGGACGCGCGCGACAAGTGAGATCATATCGCCGCCGTTCCGGCACGTCCCGAAGCAATAATACAAACCCTTCGCGGGCGTGATTCAAAGTGTGGATGCTCTTGCTGATTGATTCACTTATATTGACCCCAACAATCAGAAGCAATTCTATCGTCGCCTCGATCAGAAGTAGTGACAGGATGGGAAAGAACGCCTATGAGGATAGGCGGCGATAGATCGTCGCACCTCCTCCACAAGCTTCGTCTCTTGCACGCAGCCAAAAACAAAAGCCGCCGGGTTGCCTCGGCGGCGCGTAAGCGTTCCCACATTTCTGCGGCCGGCTAGCGGCGACTTTTCTTTTGAGGCATGTAGCGCTCTGGCGTGCCTTGTCGCGGGCGGTCGTGGTCTATCGCGATAGGCTACTCAACCCGCGATCATCGATCGGATGCTCTTGCAGTCTCGCCGAGCGAGTGGATCAAGTGATCTGGTATACTATCCAAATATGTTGAAGAGATTTTCTGAGTGGTTCGGGCTCAAAATGAAATTACATGACAGACAACAGACACCACCGCTCGTCTCCGAGCGAGAAATTTGGTGGGCGAGCGTCGGAGAAAATGTTGGATCAGAGATCAATGGCAAGAGCGCGCTGTTCTCGCGGCCGGTGATCATCTAAGCTTTCGCATGGATTTTATTTCGTCATCCCGACGACGACGAAAAAGAAAGAGGGTAGTTGGTTCGTTCGCGTCCGATATCAGCGGACGGACATGACCGCGTGCCTGCATCAAGCTCGCGCGATCGATCATCGTCGCTTGTCGTCGCGACTCGGCCAACTCGACGGCGACGATTTTGAAAATGTCCAGAGCGGTTTTCGGAAGCTCTATAAATAAATATTCCCCGCCATTGCTGGCGGGGCCGCGGCGAATGCCGAATGTGTGTATATTGTATAGGAAGACGGTTTACTGTCAACAGGGTCATCGTGTCACGCACGTTTCCATATTCGTTTACGGATTTGTTGGCATAAATCCCACACCTGGCTGCTGACCGGGGAGAGGGAAATTGCCGGATTCCTTTTGAGCCTGATCTTCCATTTTGGCGCCGCTTTTTTCATTCCCAACAATTGTGGCACAGGTGCGGACAGTGTGACCATACTGCCCACACCGGCTACAAGCCTTTTGCTTCCTTTCCTGTTGCGGGAGAGATCTCCCGAGAAGTTCAGCGAGCCTGCGATCTATTTCATCGCGTTGGGCGATGAGGTCGCGGAGAACGGCGTGAGTGTTCTCAATCATTTGATGCGTTCCTCTGTTGAATGCACATCCTATGTAGGGTCGGCAGTTTCGAACATCGAAGTGCGGCATGATCACAAGTGTGCGCGATGAGACAAGGTGAGCGACGATGTGCAATCATCACTTTTTCAAAAAAAGTAGCCCCGTAGGACTACGTTAGGTTTTCCTCAATCGATTCAGAATATGCGCGCAGTTAATTGGCCGCTTGTGATGCTTTCGATGCGGCCGTAAAGATTGCTCGATCATCGCTCTTCAGGTTCGATACAGATGTAACGGCACCGAACACTGCAAATGACGGCGCTAGGGCGCGAACGGGACCGTGAAAAAAGCCGAAGCTGCAAGCTGTAACTCTCACGATATGCGAAGGGATCATGGACACATCCATCGAGCGCATCCGCGCGAAAATCACCGAACTCGAGGCGAGGCTCGCCGATCTTTGTATCGCCGAGCGTGAGCTCTTGGCTCTCGAAGCCGCGCCGGCGCCGAAGCCGAAACGCAGGCCAAAGGCGTGTTCTTCTATTTGAGAGGACACCCAATTAAATCCATGATTTCCTGAAATAATCGTTTGCCATGAGTTGCGTCGAATACTCGTATGTCACGGCGCAATGTGATGTGGCGTCATCACTTTTTGTTTTTTTGAGTAAAACGAGTGTTGAATGGACGGGCTGTCGCAATGCGTGCCTGCACGAGCTTCATGTACTCGTGATTCAGTTCTATCCCGATGAAGTCTCGATCATGCTTCCGAGCAACATATCCCGTGGTGCCACTTCCCATGAATGGATCGAGCACAATGCCGCCTATCGGCGCGCCTGCGAGAATGCAGGGCTCGATGAGGTCAGGCGGGAAGGTGGCGAAGTGTGCGTCTTTGTAGGGTTTGGTAGTTACTGTCCATACTGAACGCTTGTTGCGAAAGAGATAGGTTTGAGAGCCATGTCGGACTCCCGCAATCATATCCGTCGGCATTCTTTTGTCGTATGTATTGCTCCGCGATTTTCTATCGTCGTCTGGATATTTTGATGGCTCTTTTATCGCCTCATGATCGTAATAGTAGGTCGATGATTTAGAGAACAAAAAAATATATTCATGCGCCTTTGTACACCGATCGGAGACGCTCTCAGACATGGGATTGGGCTTGTGCCAAATTATGTCCTGCCGGAGAAACCATCCGTCGGCTTGCAGCGCGAAAGCTATTCGCCACGTAATGCCTACAAGATCCTTGGGCTTTAATCCCGGCGGAGCTTCCTTCGGATGTCCAGCAAGAGCACGAGTACCGCGATTGCTATGCTGTTTAGCGCCATGGCCGCCATTGCCGCCCGCAGCATAGCTATCTCCAAGGTTGAGCCAAAGTGTGCCATCGTCTTTAAGGACGCGGCGCACTTCATGGAACACTTCGACCATGCGAGCCACATATTCCTCAGGAGTATTTTCAATTCCGAGCTGTCCGGCAACGCCATAATCCCGCAAGCCCCAATAGGGAGGTGAAGTCACGCACGCATGTCTGCACGCTACGATCTGCAAGTGTAGCTAGTTGTGAAAGACTATCACCTGTGAGCAATTGCACATTCGTTGTCCTCATTAAAGAGGACAGTTTTTTATACCGAAATAATACGGCGGTCGCAGGCCAGTATGTACGACGAAGTATGGGTATGAGACATCGTGCACAATGATGAGCAATCATCACTTTTTCGTAAAAAGAACCCCGCATTTTATTGCGGGGTCTCCGAGAAAGAACGGAGGTAGTTTGCTGCTAGTGAGGCTTTGGATGCGGCCGTGAAAATCGCCCTCGGATAAAATTTTAAGAGCGTGAGCCAATGGTCGATGTATCCGGCGTTCCGCAATTCCCCTTTGATGCCGAGGTGAGCGCACAGAAACGCCGCTGTGAGCTCCGCCACCAATTCCTCGGCCGCGTAGGACTGATCGCCAAAACGTCCAGAAAAATCACGATCGAGGCGATCTTTGTGCCCCGTCCAGTGCCCTGTTTCGTGGGAGCAGGGTGCAGTGGTAGCTGTCGATGCTTTCGAAAGCCGACAGCGGCGGCATTTGTAAAGTCTTTCGACGGGACGTAGCACGCCTTATCTCCTCCATGCCGGATGTCTGCGAGTGTGGCCGCGATAAATTGTGCCGCGGCGCCTTCGGGCTTTGGGTCTTCCGGCTGTTCGGATAGGCCCACGATCTGAAAAGCGTTGAAGACGTAAAATGTCTTCAACATGAAGATATCGCGTGTATCTTCTTCTTCCTCGATAGTGAGCTTTTTGGTGAAGACGACGCGGGTGCCTTTCTCTGCTTTCTTGACGTTAGCTCCGAGCGCTTGCGCCTGCTTGAATGTCAGCCACTCTCCTGTTGGGTATCCATTCTCATCTCGGTAGCCCACAGTATGAGGACATTGATACCGTTATATTGTCGGCGGGTGGCATAGTTGATCGGCATGACGCCGCCGCTGTTTCCTCCTTTCC